>CALJDF010000051.1 GCA_938023835.1 uncultured Alphaproteobacteria bacterium | reverse complement strand
GGCGCGCATCGAGGCCGGATTGGCGTTGTAGCTTTCGTCGATTACCAGAAACGTGCCGTCACGCGTGGTGACGGTGGTGCGCTGGCCACGCCCTTCGGGGGGCGACAAGTCGGCCAACGCGAGGCCGGCAAGACCAAGGTCGGCATCGACCGCACTGACCGCGGCTAGCACGGCGAGGCTATTGATCACCCAATGGCGGCCCGGCGCGCCGATCTTGTAAGTCATCGCCTGGCCACAAATGTCGGCTGAGATGCAGGTGCATGTCTCGTTGTGCGCCGCTTTGATCAAGCGCGACTGGGCGGCCTGCGATTCGCCAAAGCCGATGATCCGCCCGGCGCCGGCCTTGGTCGCGGCGCGCGCGAGACGGTCGTAGTGCGCATTGTCGCAATTGAGGATCGCAATGCCGTCGGGCTCGAGGCCTTCGAAGATTTCAGCTTTGGCGTCGGCGATCCCGATCACGGAGTCGAAGAACTCAAGATGCACCGGCTCGACCGTGGTGATGATCGCGGCATGGGGTCGAACGAGACGCGAGAGCGGCCCGATTTCGCCGGCGTGGTTCATACCGATTTCAAACACGGCAAAGCCGGCCTCGCGCGGCATGCGGGCGAGGCTCAGCGGCACGCCCCAATGGTTGTTGAAACTCCCGACGCTGGCGTGGGTGGGTTTGAAGCGATCGAGCGCGCCACGCAGCGCTTCCTTGGTGCCGGTCTTTCCTACGCTGCCCGTCACCGCGATCACCGTGCCTTGCATCCGCGCACGCGATGCGTCGCCAAGACCGCGCAACGCCTCCAACGGGTCGGAGACCCGAACCAACGGCATATCCGCGGCTGGCGCGTCGTAGCCATTGTGGACGATGGCGGCGCAGGCACCGTTTGCCAGAGCATCGGCGACGAACCGATGACCGTCATGGTTGGGGCCGGTGATGGCGACAAAGAGATCGCCAGGCTGGAGCGTGCGGCTGTCGATCGCCACACCATGTGCCTGCCACGTGGCATCGTCGGACGCGACGCCACCCGTGGCCGCCAATACGTCGGGCGAGGTCCATAAAACAGGGCGCGATGCGTGCGTCATGAGATGTGCCTCCCTTGCGCGAGCGCAGCCTTGCGAATGACGGCCGTGTCGTCGAACGGGCGTACTTCACCGCGAACGATCTGCCCGGTTTCGTGCCCTTTGCCGGCAACAACCAAGAGGTCGCCGGGCTGCAACACCTCAATGCCCCGAGCGATCGCGCGGCCCCGATTGCCGATCTCCTCGGCGTCAGGACAGGCGGCGAGAATCTCGCGGCGAATGGACGCGGGATCTTCGTCACGCGGATTGTCGTCGGTGACGATGACTTGATCTGCGAGGTCGGCCGCAATGGCACCCATCTCCGGTCGCTTTGTTCGGTCGCGATCGCCGCCGCACCCGAACGCGACCACGAGGCGCCCTTTTGTGTGCGGCCGCAGCGCACTGAGCACATGGCTTAGCGCATCCGGCGTGTGGGCGTAATCGACGAAGACTTTGGCGCGATTGCTCAGCTCGGCCACGAGTTGGGCGCGACCCAGCACGCCGCGCAAGTGACCCAAGGCATGAATAGCCGCGGCACGATCAGCGCCGGTCGCGATCACCAGCGCCAAGGCCGCGAGCGCGTTCTCGGCTTGAAACCCACCGTAGAGCGGTAGCAACACCGTGTGACTTTCGCCGTTGACCGCGATCTCGACGGTTTGGCCACACAGCCCGGGCTCCGCCGACACCAAGCGGAAGTCGGCTTGGGCGTCGGTGCCATAGGTGATGATGAGTTGCCGGCACGCCGTGCATACCGCGCGCACCTTTTCGAATTCGGGGATGTCCCTATTGAGGACCGCGATCCCGCCTTTGGGCATGACCTCGGCAAAGAGCCGAAGCTTGGCCTGGAGGTAGGCGTCTTGCGAGCCGTGGTAGTCGAGATGATCGTGACTGATGTTTGTGAACGCCGCCGCAGAGATGCGGACGCCGTCGAGCCGATACTGGTCGAGCCCGTGGCTTGAGGCCTCCATCGCGAGGTGCTGCACGCCTTCGCCGGCGAGCCGGTCCAAGGTTTGGTGGAGCGAGACCGGATCGGGCGTGGTCAGCGTCGCGCCGGCGCCACGACCCGAAGTGCGCAACCCCAGCGTACCGAGGCTTCCCCCGTTGACGCCGATGCGCGCCCAGATTTGGGCGGCGAAGTCGGCGGTGGAGGTTTTGCCGTTGGTACCGGTTACGGCAACGATGGTTTCGGGTTGTTCGGGATAAAAGCGCGCGGCCATCAAGGCAAGCCGTCGGCGCGGGTTGTCATCCGTCAGCACGAAGACGTCGTCGCTTTTTACGGTGACATCGGTCGGCGCCAGAACCGCGACGGCACCATGCTCGATGGCGTCGGGAATGAACTGAGTCCCGTCGGTGCGCATGCCGCGCAAGGCGGCAAAGACATACCCCGGCATCACGGCGCGGCTATCAGCGGTGATGCCGACAATCTCGATGCCCGAGGCACGATCATTCGATCCGGTGAGGTCAGAAAGACGCATTACCGGCCCTTCCGTACCGAGATGAGAACGGAGTCCGATGACGGGGCCGGATTGGTGGTCGTCGGGGCGACGCCAAGGAGCGGCGCGATCCGACCAACGACACGACTAGTGGTCGGTGCGGCGGTCCACCCGGCGCTGGCAAAATTGAACGTGCGCTCGGTGCCCTTGGGTTCATCCAAGGCGACGAAAACAACGTAACGCGGATCGTTGATCGGGAACGCCGCGACGAACGACGACAACAACGCTTTGCGGCGATAGCCGCCGGCGCCCGCTTTCTCCGCGGTGCCGGTCTTGCCCCCCACCAGATACCCCTGCGCTTGGGCTTGGCGACCCGTGCCGTTAGCTACGACCAGCCCGAGAAGCGCGCGCATGGTTTGCGAGGTATGTTCCGACAGAACCCGTTTGGGTGTGGGGCGCTCGGCATCCCGGCGAACAAGGAGCGTCGGGGTCACGTCATGACCACCGTTCACCACGACGCCGTAAGCCCGCACCATGTGCAGCGGGCTGACCGCGATCCCGTGACCATAGGCAATCGTCATAGTGCTGATTTCGCGCCACGGGCGCGGCACCATCGGCGTGCCAACCTCGGGGATTTCGACTGACGGACGATCCAACAAGCCGAGCTCTTTGAGGAATTGCTGTTGGCGTTCGGTGCCGATATCGAGCGCCATCCGGGCGCTGCCGATATTGGACGAATACTGAAAAATTTCCGCGACGCTGAGCCAGCGGTTCTTGGCGTGGTCGTCGTTGATGGTGAAGCGTGCCACGCGCAGCGGCTTGCTGGCGTCGTAGGTGTCGTCGAGGGTGGCCGCGCCGTATTCCAGGGCGGCGGCGGTGGTGAACGCCTTGAACGTCGAGCCCATTTCGTAGACGCCCAGCGTGGCCCGGTTGAACAAGCGATCCGCGTCGACCTTGTTCATGGCGCCGGGGTTGAAGTCGGGCAGCGACACCATGCCGAGGATCTCGCCGTTGTGCGCATCCATGACGATTCCGGCGGCGCCGATGGCTTGGAATTCTTCGACGCTGGCGCGCAGCTCGGCGCGCAACGCATGCTGGACGCGAATGTCGATGCTGAGGGTGACGTCCCGCCCTGCCACCAACGCATCGTCCAGCCCCTTTTCAATCCCAACCAATCCTTCGCGATCGATTCCGGTGAAGCCGACGACGTGGGCGGCCGAGGGACCATGCGGGTAGACCCGGCGTTCTTCGTCGACAAACCCGAGGCCGGGGATACCGAGGCGATTGATCGCGTCTTGTTGGCGCGGACTGAGGTGCCGCTTGACCCAAGCGAAACGACGCTCGGACAATAAGGTGCGCTTGACGGCAGCGGGGTCGAGTTCCGGCAACACCGCAAGCAGCTGTCTTGTCGCCTGATCAACATCCATGATCTTGCGCGGGTTGGCGAACAACGAGACCGACCGAACGTTGCCGGCAAGCAGAACGCCATGGCGATCGACGATTTCGGCACGCTCGACTTGGGGTTGCCGCACGTCGGCCGGAATTGCCGCGTGGTCGTTTGCCGGCGCCACCGCGGCGAGCCCGATCAGGCGACCCGCGATGACCAAGAAACACAGTGCAAAGCCCGCCGCGACGGCGATCAAGCGCACATGACCGGTGTCGAGTGCCTGCTTGGCAACGCCTTCGAGGTGGACCAGGCGGCGCAGGCCTCGCTTGCGATCGTAATGTTCGTCGCTCCGACTCATTGCGCGGCCCCTTCGTTCGATGTGACCTGTGCCAGTTCGTCGGGCGCGCGGAACGGAATGCGCTCGAGGCCACCGATTTGCGCGGCCGCCGGCGTATCAAGGTCGAGATAGCGCCGTGCCAATTCTTGAATGCGATCGGGTTGGTTGAGGAAGCTCCACTCGGCCTGCAAGACACGAAGCGCTTCTTCTTCGTCGGCAATCTGGCGATTCAGCGAGGTCTTCTCTTGGTCGAGCGCGCGCACTTCATACTT
>CALJDF010000050.1 GCA_938023835.1 uncultured Alphaproteobacteria bacterium | reverse complement strand
GCTCCTATGCCCAGCGTGGCAGCTTGCCGGTCATCGTAGGCCAGATGGGCGCCTTGAGCGTGCTCTTCCCGATGTTCTCCCGCCTCAAGATGATGCGGAACTGGGGCGGCATCGTTGATGTCAGCCCCGACGCCTCCCCGATCATTAGCAAAACGCCGATCGACGGGCTCTTCTTCAACGGCGGGTGGGGCACGGGCGGGTTCAAGGCCACCCCGGGGTCCGGACACATCTTCGCCCACACCATTGCGCACAACGAACCGCACCCGCTCGCAGCACCGTTCAATCTCGACCGGTTCACAACAGGGGCGCTCGTCGACGAGCACGGCGCCGCCGCCGTCGCGCATTAGGCCCACCCATGTTGCTCATCAATTGTCCCCACTGCGGTCCGCGCGACGAAACCGAATTCCACGTCGGCGGCGAAGCCCACATCGCGCGCCCGAAAAAACCGGAAGACCTCACCGACGCCCAGTGGGCGGACTACCTCTTTATGCGCAAGAACACCAAGGGATGGTTCGCCGAACGCTGGGTCCATGCCGCGGGCTGTCGGCGCTGGTTCAATGTCGAACGCCACACCGTTACCCATGAGATCCGCCGCATCTACCCCATGGGCGATGCCCCCAGCGACGACATCGCATGACCACCACCGAGACCAATCCCCTGCGCGTGTCCAATGGTCGGGGCGAGAGCGGCGCCCAACCCGTACGCTTCACCTTTGACGGTCGTTCCTATACCGGCCAAGTCGGCGACACGCTGGCCTCGGCGTTGCTCGCCAACGGCGTGCGCGTTGTCGGCCGTAGCCTGAAGTCCCACCGGCCGCGCGGTATTCTGTCAGCGGGTTTTGAAGAACCGAATGCCCTGGTTCAACTCGGGTCCGGTGCCTACGCCGAACCCAACGCACTGGCAACGCGCGTAGAAATCTACCCCGGTCTCGAAGCCAGCAGCGTCAACCGCTGGCCCTCGCTGTCGTTCGACGCGTTTGCCGGTTTCGGTCTGTTGTCGCGCTTCATGCCGGCGGGCTTTTACTACAAAACGTTCCTCGGCTCGCGCACGTTGTGGGATCGCGTCTATGAACCGATCCTGCGTCGCATGGCGGGTTTCGGTCGCGCGCCGACAGCCGCCGATCCGGACGACTACGACCAGCGGCACCTCCATTGCGATGTCTTGGTCGTCGGGGGCGGTCTGGCCGGATTGGCCGCCGCGCGTGCCGCCTGCGACTCCGGGGCAAAAGTTGCGTTGATCGAAGATCAACCCGGCCTTGCAGCTCAACCGATCGGCGCGCGCACAAAAGACTGGGTGGACGAAATCATCAAGGTCGTGCGTGAAAAGGCAACCGTCCTGACCCGCACCACGGTTTTTGGCACTTACGACGGCGGCTTCGCCGCCGCCCTGGAACGCGTGTCGGATCACGTTGCGCCATCATCGCGAGCCGGCGGCCGTCAACGCGTCTGGCTCATCCGCGCCAAGCAAACGGTTTTGGCTACCGGCGCGATCGAACGCCCACTCGTCTTTTCCAACAACGACCGACCGGGTGTCATTCTTGCCGGTGCCGCACATACCTATCTCGACCGACACGGCGTCCTCGTGGGGCGAAAGATTGTCGCTTTTACCAACAACGATGAAACCTACGCCGCCGCGATTGCGCTCAAGAAAGCCGGTGCCGACATCGTGGCGTTGGTCGATGTTCGCCCAAAGCTCATCGGCGGCTTGGTCGCGTCGGCAAAGAAAGAAGGCATCCGCGTCCTGGCGGGCCACGCGGTCGTCGACGTCGAGGGCCGCCGCGCGGTGCGCGGCGTTACGATCGCCGGCCTTGGCGGCGGGGCGAGCGAACGTCTCTCGTGCGATGCCTTGATCATGTCCGGCGGTTGGTCGTCGGCGGTCCACCTCTTTTCGCAACGCGGCGGCAAACTCGCTTTCGACCCCCGCGCCGCTGGATTCGTGCCCGCACCGAAGCCCGGCGATCCACTGTGCGCAGGCGCGCTCGCCGGTGAAAGCGGTGACGCAGCGGTGATCACCAGCGGTCATGCCGCTGGCGCGAAAGCCGCCGCCGCTTTGGGCAAGACGGCCCCGCCGCCGCCCTGGGGTTTGCCCGAAGACCCCCAGCGTGGCGCAACGCACCCGTTTTGGCGTGTGCCCGTGGCGCCGGACGCGGAGCGCAAGTGCTACATCGATTTTCAGAACGACTCGACCCTCGCCGATATCTCGTTGACGGTGCGCGAGGGCTTCACCCATCCCGAGCATGTCAAACGCTACACCCTGACAGGCTTCGGGACCGATCAGGGGAAGACCGGCAACATCAACGCCCTGGGCAACATTGCCGAGCGTGTCGGCGTCGATATCGGCGACCTTGCGCCGACAACCTTCCGGCCGCCGTTCTTGCCCGTCACTTTCGGGGCGCTGGCCGGGCGCGACAAGGGCGCGCTGCTTGACCCCGTTCGCATCACCGCCTTGCACGATTGGCATGTCAACGCGGGCGCCGAATTCGAAGATGTCGGCCAATGGAAACGTCCCTGGTATTACCCCCGGGGCAACGAATCGTTGGACGAGGCCGTCGCGCGCGAATGCCGTGCGGTGCGCGAGGGCGTCGGCATCCTCGATGCCTCGACCTTGGGCAAAATCGAAGTTATCGGCCCCGACGCCGCCACCCTTCTCAATCGCGTCTACACCAATGCCTGGTCGAAACTGGGCGTGGGGCGCAGCCGCTACGGCTTGATGTGTCACGAGGACGGCATGCTCTTCGACGACGGCACGACGACCCGTCTCGCCGAGACCCGTTTCTTGATGACGACCACGACAGGCAATGCCGCCGCCGTGCTCGATTGGCTCGAAGAATGGCTGCAGACCGAGTGGCCGGAGCTCAAGGTCTACTGCACGTCGGTCACCGATCATTGGGCGACGGTGGCATTGGCCGGCCCGCGGGCGCGCGATGTGCTCGCCCAACTGGCGCCCGACGTTGCGTTGGACAACGAGAGCTTTCCCTTCATGTCCTACAAAGAGGCATCGGTTGCAGGGATCGACGCTCGAATCTTCCGCATCAGCTTCACCGGTGAGCTGTCCTACGAAATCAACGTGCCCTGGCATCATGCCCAGCACTTATGGAATGCCGCCAAGGCCGCAGGCGCGGCCCATGGCATCACGCCCTACGGCACCGAAACCATGCATGTCCTCCGCGCTGAAAAGGGTTATCCGATCATCGGGCAAGACACCGACGGCACCGTCACGCCGCTCGATCTCGGCATGGGCTGGGCGGTTTCCAAGAAAAAGGACTTCCTCGGCAAACGCTCGTTGGCGCGACTGGATACCGCACGCGCCGACCGCAAACAGTTCGTCGGCCTACGCACGAAAAATCCGGCCGATGTCATCCCCGAGGGCGCGCAAATCGTTAGCGCCGCGTCGGTTGGCCAGATCAAGCTGCCGCAAGCCGAACCGGTCCCGATGGAGGGGCATGTCACCTCAAGCTACTTCAGCACAGCACTTGGTCACTCAATAGCGTTGGCACTCGTGCGCAATGGTTTCGCGCGGACCGGCGAAACGGTCTACGCCGTCGCCGATGGCAAACCGATCGCTGCGGAAATCGGGTCGACGGTTTTCTATGACCCCGACGGGACGCGCCGCGATGGTTGACGCACCACAAGTTCAAGGCGCGTTGGACGGCTATCAAGCCGCCTTTGCCGGCCTCGAAACGCATGGGTTGCGGGTGGCGGCGGTGCCGCATCTCGCGCAGATTAACCTGCGCGGTCAGGCGCGGGTGCTGGCGACGCCGGTCGCGGAGGCCTGCGCGGGATTGTCCCTTGCCCATTCGGTCAACGCCGCCACAACCCACGGCACGTGGCATAGCCTGGGTCTTGGCCCCGATGAATGGCTCCTTGTCGGGCCGAGCGGCGCGGAATCAACAACCGCAGCCGCGCTTGCCGCCAAACTGACCACGCATCACGTTTCTGTGGTGGATGTGTCCGCCAACCGGGCCGTGCTCGACATCGCCGGATCGGCATCAACGGCGCTATTTGCGTCGCTGACTGGCTTCGACATGGCGACCCTGACGCGAGGGCGGTGTACCCAGACGATGCTGGCCAAAACCCAAGTCATCATGCAATCCGGCCCAGACCCCGGAGCCGTCCGGGTCTTCGTACGCAACTCCTTTGCGCGCTACCTCGCGGACGTCATCATCGACGCGGCACCGCTGCTCAAGACCCCCTAGCGTCCTATTGATTTGCGCAGATCGTCCCTGCGTCAATTGTCTCATGGACGCTTCCGGACAGACCCGTTAGGACTCGGGCCAAGCGCGTTCAGCCGCGTTAATCAGCATTGAAGGGACAGGCGATGCGCTTCGTGGGGTTGGCATTCGGGATTGCGGTGACGTTGCTGGCGGCGGGCATCGGCGCCGCCCATGCCCAGGAATTCCGCCTCAAGCTGCACCACTTTTTGTCGCCGCTGTCGCACGGTCACGCCGAAATGCTGGTGCCGTGGGCCAAGACTATCGAAGAGCAGTCTCAAGGCCGCATCAAAATCGACATCTTCCCCGCTATGCAACTTGGTGGTCGTCCCCCGCAACTGATCGATCAAGCGCGCGATGGGGTCGTCGATATCGTCTGGACCTTGCCAGGGTACACGCCGGGCCGGTTCACACTGACGGAGGTGTTCGAACTCCCATTCATGCACAGCAGCACGGTGGCCACCAATCGCGCGCTGAACGAGTTCGTTGCACGGCACGGTGAAGAGTTCGCCGATTACAAAATCATCGTCATGCATGTGCACGCTGGGCAACTTTTCCATTCTAACGATCCGATCCGTACCGTCGACGACCTCAAAGGCTTGAAGATCCGCACGCCGACCCGTACCGGCGGTTGGTTGATCGAAGCGATGGGCTCGGTGCCTATCGGCGCACCGGTGCCGCAGATCCCGGAAATGCTGTCCAAGAAGATCGTCGACGCCGTGATGATCCCTTACGAGGTCACGCTCCCTCTCAAGGTGGATGAACTGGTCGACTACCACACCGAACTTGATGATCCCGTCCACCCCAGGATCAACACCTCGACCTTTGTTGTCGCCATGAACAAGGCAACCTACGCGAAGTTGCCGCCCGATCTGCAAAAGGTCATCGACGACAACTCCGGCCAAGCCATTGCCGGTTGGATCGCCGAGGGCTGGGATGCCGCTGAAACGCCGGGCCGCGAGAACGCCGCCAAGTCGGGCGAAACGGTCTCCTTGCCGCCGGCAGAAGTGGCCAAGCTTCGCGCCATGGTCGAGCAATCCGTGATCGATCGGTGGATCGCCCAAATGGACGCCAAGGGCTACGACGGGAAATCGCTGGTCGCCGAAGCGCGGGCCTTGCTCAAGAAGTACAACCAATAAAGGGCGCGCCGGTTAGGCCATGTCCGAACGAGAGGAAGTGACAACGCCGACCGACCCGATCGGTCGCGTGTTGTTCGGTCTGGCCTACGCCTTTGTTTTGATCGGCAGCGTCATCATGGCAGGCGTCACGTTGATGACGGTGATCAGCGTGCTCGGTCGCTGGCTGTTTCTTTCGCCGGTCTACGGCGATTTCGAATTGGCGGCAATCGGCACAGCGGTCGCGGTGTTTCTCTTCTTGCCCTACGGCCATCTCCAAAAAGGAAACGTCGTTGTCGATCTCTTCCTGTCATGGGCGCCGCAGCGTGTGCAGGTCTTGCTCGACGGGCTGAGCAGCGCCGTTCTTGGCGTGATTGGGGCGGTCTTGGCGTGGCGCATGTACCTGGGCGGGGCCGACATGCTGGGTGTTGGCGAGGTCACCACCATTGTCGGCATGCCGATCTGGTATGCGTTTCCCTTCGCCGTGGCTTCGGGTGCTTTGCTGGCCCTGTGCTGTTTCTATACCGCCGCCCGCGATCTGACGTCGGCTCTGCGTTGACAAGTTTTGAAATCGCCGCCACCGGCATCGCCGCTTTGTTGGCGCTTCTTGCGCTTCGCGTACCGGTTGCGGTGGCAATGATTGTGGTCGGTGTTGGCGGCTATGTTTCGATCGCCGGGTGGGCGCCGCTGCTCAACTATACGAAGACCGCCGCCTATTGGCGCTTTGCCAACTACGACCTCAGCATCATTCCGATGTTCCTGCTGATGAGCCAGTTCGCCGCGCGTGCCGGGCTCAGCCGCGCCCTTTTCAATGCCGCCAACCGTTTTCTCGGTCACCGCCGCGGCGGGGTTGCGATGGCAACGGTCGGCGGGTGTGCGGGTTTCGGCGCGATCTGCGGCTCCTCGCTTGCCACGGCCGCCACCATGGCGCCGGTCGCGCTACCCGAACTCAAGCGCTTTCAGTATTCGAACGCGCTTTCCACCGGCGCCTTGGCCGCGGGCGGTACGTTGGGGATATTGATTCCGCCGTCGGTTGTCTTGGTCGTGTACGCGATCGCGGTCGAAGCTAATATCGTCACAATGTTCCAAGCCGCCCTCCTGCCGGGCCTTCTCGCCGCATTGGGCTATCTCGTCACCATCTCTGTTTACGTCCGTTTGCGGCCCGCCGCCGGCCCGGTCGGGCCACGTTCGGATCGTGCGCAACGCCTTCGGTCGCTGGCCGAGACCTGGCCCGTGATTCTGGTATTCGCGGTCGTCATCGGCGGGATCTATTTCGGCATCTTCACGCCGACCGAAGGGGCGGCGATCGGGGCGTTCGGCACGTTCGTCATCGCGGTATGGAAGGGCGGCCTCAGGCTTCAGGGTTTCATCGAGTGCGCCGTTGCCGCAGCGATCTCTACGGCGATGATCTTTCTCATCCTGCTGGGTGCAGATTTCTTCAGTGTGTTCCTCGCGCTGTCGCGCATGCCCGCCGACCTCGTCTCGGTCATCACGGCGAGCGGGTTATCGCCGATGGCCGTGTTACTGATGATCGTCGTGATCTATCTGTTGCTCGGCATGGTGATGGATAGCCTGGCGATGATCCTCCTGACCGTGCCGATCTTCTGGCCGATCATTGCCGGGCTCGATTTCGGCATGGCGCAAGCCGATCTCAAAATGTGGTTCGGCATCATCGCGCTCATCGTCGTGGAGGTCGGGCTGATCACGCCGCCCGTAGGGCTCAATGTCTTTGTGATAAATGGCGCGGCCAAAGGCGTCAAGCTGAAGGAGACCTTTGTCGGCGTCCTGCCGTTCCTAGCGTCCGACCTCGTGCGCATCGCCCTGTTGATCGCATTTCCCGCTGTCACCCTTGCGCTGCCCCGTCTGCTAAACTAGGGCTTTCGTGTCCGAAAAACCTGTCGAAAGAACGTCGATGAATGCGCCCGCGACCAAGGACTGGATGATTTTCATCCCTTACCGCATTCGCGACGGGGCGGATGCGGACGGATACGACGATTGGCTCCGCAAAATCGACAATCCGTTTTTCAACGCCATTCCGGGGATCAAGTGCTACACCAATTGGAAGGTGCTCGGCAGCCGACATCCGGTGCCGTTCACGCATTTCGATTTCCTCGAAATCGACGATGTCGAACAGCTGGAAAAGGTCTGGTTCAAGCCGGACCTCAACGACTTCCGAACCGAATGGGTACGCCTGTGGGGCAGGGGGGTCCCGGATCCGGATAACGCCCACGGTTTTTTGTGCCGGTCCGCCTCGCATGGTGGGCCAGCGCAAGCCGGTCTTGTCCTGTCGCAGGGAAGGAGTGCGGCAAGTTCCGATGCCGCACAGTGGGCGACGCAGGAACTCTTGCACAAGCACTATGCGGTAGGGCCAAGCGAGTCCTGGCGCACAAAAGAGATGACGCCTGCCGCCGCACCCTTCGCCCAATTCGCCGTTCGCTATATGCCGCGGTCGCTCGATGCGGTCGACCTCGGGGCGGCCACGTGGGGGGCGGATAACGCGTTCTCGGCGACATTGATCGCGGCACCTGACGGGTTCGTCGGGAACGGGCGATGACCGCGCCGAGCGAACCCTCCGAAATCGCATTAAGCCGGCTCGATACGTTGATCGCCGCGGGCTACGCGGTTCAGCGCCGCCATACCAAGGTCGCGACCGCGCTGTCGCTCCACCATCCGTCGCGTCGCAGAAAGCGCGGGGCACCGCCGTCGCTTTTGCTCTACGAGGACGGCCTCGTGGCCACCTATCCGCAGCCGCGCCAAGGTCGACTCCGTTTCGCGCCCGACAGCATCGTGGATTTTCGCGCGTTCCTCGATCGCGTACCGGCCCCCACGGCGTGGGAGAAAATGGCCCCGACGGTGTCGAAAATTGCGGTCTTCGGGACGATTGCCTCGGTCGCCGGGGTGACGCTCTGGTCCATCTATGACGGTCAGGTAGCGGTCACCGCCTTCGTGGTCCATCTCATCTTATTTGCCACGCCGTTCATCGGAATCCGCCTGTTCCTTCGCTGACTCCCGCGCGCGCTTCGCTATTGCGACGCATGATCGATTGCCTCTTATTTGCGCTTCCGCGCGTTCGGGCTATGCTGAAACGGACCTTTAGGGAGGGATTCATCATGAACAAAAGAAAACTACTCGGTTTTGTCGGCGCTACTGTCCTTGCGGTGTCGTTGGCGAGTGGCGCGCAAGCGCAGCAATTGTTGCGGGTTAACGGCGGCCTTGCCGGCACCTATCCGCTTTTCGCGGCAAAATTGACGGAACTCATCAACAAAAATGTCGACGGCGTTAAAGCCGCGTCGGTATCCGGTGATTCGGTCAAAGCGCAGATCGATATCCAGAACGGCGAAGTCCACTACAAAATCGGCTACACCTATGACGTCAAGCGGATTGCCGACGGCAAGTCGACGGTGCCGATTAAGACGCCGGACGTTTGTCACATCATGACGCTCTACGGTTCAGGCCTCTACGCCGTGGCCAAGACCGACGGTATCAAGAATCTGAGCGAACTTGCCAACGGCAAGTACCGGATGTGGACGGGGTCGAAGACCGGCTTCTTCTTCAACTTGATCTCGCCTGCGCTTGAGGCGCATGGCGTCGATATTGCGAAGATCGAAAAAGACGGCACCATCCTTGAGTCCTTCGGGTATGGCGATACCGTGCAGGCCTTCCAGGATCGTCGCCTCGATCTGACGTTTTTCTCGGGCGGTATTCCCTACAGCTTGATGCTGCAGCTGGAAAACTCTCCGGGCTTCCATCTCATCAACTGGGACGACGCAGCTCTCTCCAAATTGAGCGCATTGCGTCCGGGTATTTTCCGGGATGTCGTGCCGGCCGGCTCCTACAAGGGTCAGACCCAAGACGTGAACGTGCCGTGGTACGTCAACCAATTGGTCACCAGCTCCAAGCTACCGGATGATCTGACCTACCAGGTCACCAAGATCATGAACGAGCAGTCCAAAGAGTTTCATGGCTTGTTCGGTGGTTCCGAAGAGATCGGTGTGAACGATCCGCTGTCCAATAATGCGGTGCCGGTTTGCGAAGGTGCCAAAAAGTACTATCGCGAAAAGGGCATGATGTAGGTCCATAGGCCTACGCATTCTCTAGCGACAGGGCATAACCCCGGAGCCATCGTGCTCCGGGGTTTCCCTTGCTGAGTTCGCACCGCCGATGATCCGCGATATTGCCTACGGGGAAACGTCTTTCATGCGCCATTGGCGCGGCTGGGCGGTTGCCTTTTTGGGGACGTTCTACGTCCTCATCCACGTCTATGCCGGGTTCTACGGGCCGCCGGAATCAATCTTGTTCCGCGCCTTTCACGTCGGCACAGCGCTTGCGCTCGTCTTTCTCTATTTCCCGCTGCTGCGCCATTCACACGGCCCGGTGCGTCTCCTCGCGCGGCTCATCGATCTTGCCCTCATCGTCGGCGCGTTTTGGGTGGTCGCCTATTTCGTCATCGAGCTCGAGACGTGGGACTTCCGGCGCTTCCAATTGCGCTTTCAAGAATACTTTACGGCGGCGCTGCTGACCGTCTTGGTCCTTGAAGCGGCGCGGCGCGCGGTCGGCCCGGTCCTGGTGGCCATCTGCGTCATCTTCCTGCTCCACGCAAAGCTTGCCGATCATTTTCCCGGCATGTTCTACGGCCCACCGGCGTCGTGGAATCGGCTGACCGAGACCATGCTCTTGGGCAGCGACGGCATCTTCGGCATTCCCGTCGCCGTCATGGCGCAGTTCGTCGTGCTGTTCATTATGTTCGGCACCCTGCTCAACATCACCGGGGGCGGGACCTTCTTCACGCGCCTCGCGTTTGCACTGTTCGGTCATCGGACCGGCGGTCCGGCCAAAGCCGCCGTCGTGTCGTCCGCCTTGATGGGCAGTCTCTCGGGAAGTTCCATCGGAAACGTGATGACCACCGGGGCCTTCACCATTCCCCTTATGCGCCACCTCGGGTACCGGCGCGCCTTTGCCGGCGGCGTCGAAGCGGCGGCGTCGAACGGCGGCATCATCATGCCGCCGGTGATGGGGGCGGTGGCTTTCATCATGGCCGAGTTTCTCGACCGCCCGTATCTCGAGATCATCATGGCGGCCGCAATCCCGGCCATCCTCTACTACACCGTGATCTTTGTTACGGTGCATCTTGAGGCGAAGAAGCTGGGCCTGGCCACCATGCAAAAGGTCAACCTGCCCAGCCCGTGGCCGATCATTCGCAAGCAAGGCTACCTCGCGCTGCCGCTGGTGTTGATCATCGTCACGCTTGTGCTTGGCTATTCGATCGTCTTCGTCGCGATCGTCATCATTCTGACTACCTTCGGCCTTGCACTCCTCCAGCGCACCAACCGGATGACGCCGGTTCGCCTTGCCGATGCGATCGAACAAACGGCACGGGCCACGGTGGGCCTGTCGGCCACCGCCGCCGCCGCCGGCATCATCATCGGTGCGATCTTTGCGACCGGCCTCAGCTTTCAGATCAGCCAAGCCGCGGTCGAGTTTTCCGGCGGTCAGATTTGGATATTGCTCGTGATCGCCGCGTTGATGGCACTGATTATGGGCATGGGGATGACCGCCGCCGCGGTCTACATCACGCTGGTCGCCACCGTCATTCCGATTCTGACACGGGCCGGCATTCCCGATATCGCGGCGCACTTCTTCGCCTTTTACTACGGCATCATCTCCAACATCACGCCCCCCATCGCGCTTACCGCATTTGCCGCCGCCCCGCTCGCCGGCGCCGGCCCGATGGCGACCGCGGTACAGGCCACGCGGCTCGGCGCGGCGTCGTTTTTGCTGCCCATCTTGTTCATCTATGGCCCGGCCCTGCTGCTCGAGGGCGAGTGGTGGGAAGTGATCACGGTCAGTGGGACGGCGTTTCTCGGCCTCACCGCGCTGGCCATCACCTTTACCGGCTACTTCTTCGGTTTCGTGCCGATGTGGCAGCGCGCCATCTTCCTGGCCTCGACGGTCCTCTTGATCGTCCCTGAGCTCACCTCGGATGCAGCCGGCATCTCGCTTTTTGCGCTCGGTGTCGCCGTGAACTTCTGGTGGAGCCGCCGTGCCGCCACCGAAGCCAGCGACGAACGCCGTCGGGTTAGGAAAGAAGAACGCGCCACGGGGGAACGCGCCACCGGCATCGGCCGCTACGCCCAACGAATGGTACAGCGCCGCCTCGAAAAGGAGGGCGAAGAGGCCGTCGCCGACGCGCCCAAAGACATTAACGATCTGACCCGCGCCCTGATGAGCGATCAAGAAGGCAGCGGCGGCACCAAAGAAGTATCGTCCCGCGGTCTCATCATTGGCTGGGGCGTTGTTGCCACGGTCGCCCTTGCGTTCGAGATCATGGGACAGGTTGTTTTCCACGCCACCAACCCCCTGGCTTGGCTTGCGGTCATGGCCGCGCTATCCATCGGCGGCGTGACCGGAATCGTCGTGACGTGGCGGGCAAGCGCCCGCCCCGAGAACGCCCCACCGGCCTACCAAGCACCCTAGCGAGGACCGCCAAATGGATTTCGGTCTCACAGATGAACAGCGCGCGCTCCTCGACTCCGTCGACAGGATGATCGCTCAGCATTTGCCGCCCGAGGAAGTGCGAAGGCGCGACCAGGCGCACGAGCCGCCCGATTTCTTGCTCAAGCCCTATGCCGAGCTTGGCCTGCTCGCGATTCCGTTCCCGGAAAAATATGGCGGCCTCGGCGGCGCGTGGCAGACCGTCGCGGTGGCCCATGAACGTCTGGGGTATCACGCCGCGATGGCGGCCTCGTTGTTGGGCACGACGCTCGGCTTTGGCGGGATGTCGGTCTTCACCTACGGCTCGGAGGACCAACGCCAATCGCTGCTACCGAAGATCATCGCGGGCGACTTGCGATTCTCGCTCGGCCTCACCGAACCCGGTGCCGGCACCGATGCGGGGGCGTTGATCACCCGCGCGCGGCGCGGCGACGGGGGATGGATCGTCAACGGGCGCAAAACTTGGATCAGCAGTGCCGACCAGGCCGACTACATCGTCACCGCCTGTCGCACGACCGAGGGGTCGACGGGCAACCGGGGTATTTCGATGCTGCTGGTGCCCGGCGGCGCCACGGGCATCCACATGACCCCGCTCGAAAAGATCGGCAACAACTGTCTGTCGTCATGGGATATCGCCTTCGAGGATGTCTTTGTGCCCGAAGAGGGCTTGCTCGGCGACGAGGGCGACGGCTTCAAGCACCTGATGTCGACATTGCAATACAGCCGCTCGGGCCAAGCCGCCAACGCCATCGGCCAGTCGCAGCGCGCCGTGGATATTGCGATCGCACACGTTAAAGAACGCGAGCAGTTCGGCCGGCCCCTCGGCAAGTTCCAGTCCGTCGCGCATCGCATCGCCGATATGCAAACCCGCGTCGACCAAGCCCGCTTTATTCTCTACCACCTCGCGTGGTTGATCGACCAAGGCGCGCGGTGCCGCAAAGAAGCCGCCCAAGCCAAGATGGTTGCCTCGGAATGCCTGCAATACGTCACCCATCACGGGATGCAGCTGCTCGCCAGTGCGGGCTACACGACCGAAAGCGACATGCAACGCCTGTGGCGCGACTCGCGCCTCTACACCTTTGGCGAAGGCGCCAACGAAATCCAACGTGACATTATCGCGCGCGAAGCCGGACTCTAGATCGCCCAAAAAAGGAAAAACGTATGAGCTACGACATCAAGGCTATCGACGCCGTGGTCAACATTTGGACCGACGAGGCCAATGCGATCCGCCCGGACTCAAATCGGGATTTTTTTACCGGGAAAATCGGAGTCGATCAGAGCACCTATACCGGCATTTCTCACGAAGAGATGCTGCGCCGCATGGATGCCGCTGGCATCGAGGTCTCCTTCTTGATCGCGAACAAAAGCGGGCAAATGGGTTTGCCGGGGAGTTCGTTTATTCCCTACGAGATGGTCGCTGAGGCGGTCAAGGCGCACCCCGATCGCTTCAAGGGTCTCGCCGGGGTCGACCCGACCCAGGGCATGAAGGGCGTGAAAGAACTCGAGCGCGCCGTCAACGATCTTGGGTTCATCGGCGCGCATTGGTACCCGCACTGGTTCGATATGCCGATCAACCATGCGCGCATCTACCCGTTCTATGCCAAGTGCGTCGAACTCGACATCCCGATCCAGATGCAGGTCGGTCAATCGCTGGTCTACAACCCGGAACGCCGCCTACGCAGTACCGGTCGGCCGATCCTGTTGGACGATGTCGCCTGCGACTTTCCTGAACTCGTCTTGATCGGCATCCATGTCGGCATTCCTTGGACGACCGAGATGATTGCAATGGCGTGGAAGCACCCCAATGTCTACATCGGCTCCGACGCCCACGGACCGAAATACTGGCCGCAGGAATTCGTCCACTACATCAACACCTACGGCAAACACAAAGTCATCTTCGGTACCGACTTTCCGGTGCTCGACTTCGAGCGCACACGCAAGGAAATCGAAGACCTCGGGCTGCGTCCCGAATCGCTCAAGCTGTTTTTGCGCGACAACACCGCGCGCATCTACAAGCTCTAGCCATGGCGCGCGATACCCTGCTGCATATTGCCGACGCGATCAGCCACAATGCCGGGCGGCGCCCGGCGCACCCGGCACTCATCGAGCGCGACGGTAACATCGTCACCTACGTGGCGTTCGATGCGTTGATGCGGCAGATCGCCAATCACCTCATGGCGCAAGGGATCAAGGCGGGCGACATCGTCGGTCTGTCGATGCCCGATACGGCGACCCATCTCGGCCTTATGTTCGGCCTGTTTCGAATGGGTGCGGTGTTGCTGCCGATGGATGTTCGCTGGACGCCAGAAGAAAAGAGCCGGATCGCCTCTTTCTTTGGTGCCACGGCCGTTATTGCCGAAAGCCCCGTGGAGGGTGTGCGCACGATGTGCATCGATGGCGCCTGGCACGATGCCGTCGCGGGGCAGGGGACCGACGGCGACTTCCCCAATAACATTGATGATCCGCTGTGGCTCTCGCTGTCGTCAGGCACCACCGGCATTCCCAAGGGCCCGCTGGTGACGCATCGGCAGATGGTGTTGCGCTTCTTGTCGCAAGCCGTGGATCTTGGGTTCAACGAACACGATCGCAACATCCTGGCCACGCCGCTCTATTTCGGCGGCGGGCGAGGCTTCACCATCTGCAATCTCTATTTCGGCGGCACCGTCGTGATGCACCCGCCGCCCTATAAGGCCGAGGAGCTGGCCGAAACGGTCAACACGATGGGCGTGACCACGCTCTTTCTCGTGCCGACACTGTTTCGCCGCATGCTCGCGATTGCAGACGGCAAGTCCTTGCTATTTCCGAACCTGCGTATGCTGATCTCCAGCGGCTCGATCTTGCATGGTGACGAACGCGAAGCGATCAAGCGCGAGCTGTGCCCCTATTTCATCAATCTGTTTAGTTCTACCGAAGGCGGCGGCGTGGCACTTCTTGCGCCCAATGATCCCCAAGAGAAAGCCGCCTCCGTTGGGCGGGCGGCTTACCGCAACGAATTCCAAGTCGTTGACGAGAACGATCAACCCTTGGCCGCCGATACGGTGGGGCGCATTCGCCAGCGCGCGCCGTGGCTTCCGGACGGCTTCTACAACAATGACGAAGAAACCAAGAAATCGTTCCGCGACGGTTGGTACTACACCGGCGATCTCGGCAAGGTCGACGACGAGGGGTATCTCTACGTCGTCGGTCGGGTCAAAGACATGATCATTCGCGGCGGCATCAACATCTATCCGGCCGAGATCGAAGACCTCTTGTGCAAACACGAGACCGTGCATGACGCGGCCGTGGTCGCGTGGCCGTCGCCGGAATTGGGCGAGGAAGTCGCGGCTTTTGTTGTGGCCGAAGGTGCTGCCGACGCCGACACGTTGATTGCCTATTGTCGCAGTGGCCTGGCGCCCTACAAAGTGCCCAAGGCGATCTTCTTCATCGACGACCTACCCAAGAGCGCCCAGGGCAAGGTCCTCAAGACCGATCTCGTCGAACGGCTGCCGGCGCAGACCTAACTGGCCAAGCGCACCACGGTCGACTGGTTCGATCCCTCGTCCAACAGCCAGTCGCGAAACAGCGCGACCTGCGGCAGTTCAAGGGCGGCCTGAAGGCCAACGATAAAATAGTCGAATGATGGCGCGCCTTTTGACCCAAACGGCGCGGTCAACGCTCCCGAAGTGAGATCGCGTGCCACCAAAGCGCCGCGACCCAACACGATGCCTTGGCCTTGGCGCGCCGATTCGAGCGCCATGCCCGCAATCGTGAAACGGTGCCCGCCGGCCGTGTCCATGTCGTGTACGCCCTGGGCGGTCAGCCAATTCTGCCAGTTTGGAAACCACGCGTTGCTGCTCATCGTGTCGTCGTGGAGGAGGGGGATGCCCCGCAAATCGGTCGGCTGCTTAAGCCGGTGCTGGGTGGCGAAGTCCGGGCTACACACCGGAAAAATCGCTTCGTCCATGATCCGTTCGACGACCAGCCCTTGGTAGCGCCGCGGCCCATACGCGATTGCGATGTTGGTCTTGTACGCCATTGTTTCCGGGTCGATCGGCCGGCCAATCATTTCGACGACGATTTCGGGATAGACCTG
Organism: uncultured Alphaproteobacteria bacterium; assembly: GCA_938023835.1. Taxonomy (GTDB): domain Bacteria; phylum Pseudomonadota; class Alphaproteobacteria; order SHVP01; family SHVP01; genus CALJDF01. The sequence goes on along the minus strand of CALJDF010000050.1, from coordinate 8,085 downwards.
ACTGAATTTGGTCAGCCTCGGGATCAGCCAGCACTCGGCGAAGGATGTTTCGATACTTACGGTGACCCGGCCCGGTTTCTGGGCTTGGGTTAGGCGGCGTACCGCCTCTTCGATTCGATCCAGTCCCTCCGTCATCGCCGGCAGGCACGCTTGCCCGGCGGACGTCAGCGAGATCTTGCGGGTTTCGCGCAGGAACAGCCGGGTTTCGAAATAGTCCTCAAGCTGACGCACCTGCTGGCTCACGGCGCCGGCGGAAACACCCAATTCGCGTGCCGCCAATGTCATGCTCTGGTTGCGTGCGGCGGACTCGAATGCACGTATCGCGTTAAGCGGGGGTAGTTCGCGGGGCACACCGGCCTCCCATGCATTAGTTTTGCTTAACTGTGGCCGGTTGATTCCTCCGTTGTCAATGGACCAAGGGCCTTGTTTTATGTCCTTAAGCGCTCGTCCGAGGACAAAGCGCGACATTGAGGGAGGAACCCATGAAACAGACAGACAAGTTCCGTCCGCGCGCGCTCGCTACGGCGATTGCGCTCGGCGCGAGCACCGCACTGCTGGGCACGGCTGCCCAGGCGGCGGACCGTACGTTTATTTTTGCCTATACCGCGACACCGGCCAGTTTCGACACCGACAACTGGCAGGCCGGCATGCTCGAATCGGCGGTCAACGTTTACGAGAACCTGACCAAGCACTCGGTCGTCACGGACGCCTCAGGTCGTGAGGTTCTCGACTCGGCCAACGTCGAGCCGCACATGGCGACCAGCTGGGACATTCGTGACGGTGGACGCGTGATCACCTTCAAGATTCGCAAAGGCGTCAAGAGCCCGTTCGGCAACGAACTCTCGGCACATGATGTCGCTCATTCATGGGCCATGGCCGCAGATCGCAAAAAGACCGGCAACTTCATGCGCACGGTTGGTCGCGTCGGTTCCGTCGAAGCGACGGCAGATGACGAGGTCACGTTCACGCTGACGACTCCTAACGCCATCTTCCCACGTATTCTTACGACCGTGTTCCCAGCACTCGTCGACTCCAAGCACGTCAAGCAGTTCGCGACCGACGACGACAAATGGGCCGCCAAGTGGATGGCCAAGAACACCGCTGGTTTTGGGCCGTATCACGTTGAGTCGGTTCGTCCCGGCGAAGGCGCGGTCTTCACGCTGAACAAAAACTATTTCTCGGATGAACCCTTCTTCAATCGGATCGTCTTCCGTGAAATCCCGTCGGCCGCCAGCCGCGCTGCGCTCGTCAAGAGCGGGCAAATCCACTGGGCCGACCAAATGCCGATCCAGCAGTTGGTTGACCTCAGCAAGGATCCCAACGTCAAGGTCGACAGTGTGCCTGGCACGGGTGCCGCGACGTTGCGCATGAACCCGAACTTCCCGCCGTTTGACGACATCCGGGTCCGTAAGGCGATCATTCATGCGATGGACTACGACGCCATCGGCGAGGCCGTGTTCCGCGGGCTTGGCGAGCGGTCCGACTCGATCTTGGCGCCGGCTTTTGGTGAGTACTACACACCGGCTCACAACTATGGCACCGACTTTGACAAAGCCCGCCAACTGCTCAGCGAAGCGGGTCATGGCAACGGTCTGGATATCCAACTGGAGTACACCGACAACTGGTGGTGGGAAGAGCCCTTGGTGATCCAAGCCAAAGACTCGCTCGCAAAAGTCGGGATCAACGTCAGCCTCAAGCGCATTCCCAAAGCGGAAATGAACTCGCGGCGGCGTGCCGGCACGCGGGATATTCCGTTCTTCCCGCATCTCGCCAATGCCTTCGTGTTGGCGCCGGGTTATGCGTTCTATCTCTCGGCCCACCAAGCGGGCTCATCGAACGTCAACGACTACAAGAGTGACATGTTTGACGCGACCGTTGACGAGTTGATCGCTGAGACCGACAACGCAAAGCGTGTCGAGCTCGCAAAGAAGGCGCAACAAATTCACGCCGACGATGCGACGTTCGTCATCACGCATTTCCCGAAGACCTACGCGGTGACCGTACCCTGCATTAGCGGCTGGTTGTGGCATCAACACGACCGCTTGGTCTGGAAGCACCTCCGGTGCGACGAGAGTTAGGTGCATAAGGCGTAGCCTTTGTAGCAACTCTTGGGAATGACACTCCGCCAGTTCTTTAGGCGGCGGCTCTTGATGGTGGTGCCCATTCTTTTGGGCATCACCTTCTTGACCTTTATGTTGCTTCGGATCGGCGATCAGGATCCTGTGGCCATGCTCGCCGGTCCGATGGCCGACGAGGCCGCCTTCGCCGAAATCGAGCGCGAACTCGGTCTCGATCAGCCGTTTTTCATTCAGTTCGGCGTCTACGTGGGCAAGCTCGCCACCGGCGACCTCGGTGAGTCCTGGCAATCGAGCGAGCGGGTTGCAGACGAGATTCGCAACCGCCTGCCGGCCAGCCTTGAACTTCTCCTATCCGCGGTGTTTCTCGGTGCCATCGTTGGCGTCCCGGTCGGCCTGCGCGCGGCACAGCGACCCAACAAGCTCTTCGATCAGGTCTCTCGGTTCGTTTCGCTCTTCGGCTTTTCGGTGCCGACTTATTGGATCGCGTTGATGTCGATCTTCGTCTTTTTCTTCCTGTTGGGCTGGGCGCCACCCCCCTTGGGGCGACTCGATCTTGCGACGTTTCCGCCGCGCGACATTACCGGTAGCTATCTCGTCGACAGCCTGCTGACGGGGCAGTGGTCAACGGCGTGGACCGCAGCCGGCCAACTGGCACTGCCGGTCATCTTGTTCTCCATCATCGTGGCAGCACCCATCATCAAACATACCCGCGCAATTTCGCTGGAGGTGCTGAACAGCGACTATGTCCGTTATGCCAAGTCGCAAGGATTGCGGCCGCGCACGGTGCGCAGGATCGCACTACGCAATTCCATCACCCCCGTTCTCACGTTCATTGGCACGGAACTCACAGGCCTTCTCGCGGCCGTCTCCTTGCTCGAACTCATCTTCGCTTGGGGTGGTCTTGGCCAATGGGGGCTGAACGCCATTCTCACTGGCGACTTCGCCGCCGTTCAAGGCTACGTCTTGGTCCTCGCGCTGTTTTCGGTCGCGGTTTTTGTGGTGATCGACGTGCTGGTCCTATTGCTTGAACCCCGCGCGACGCTGCGACCATGACCGATATTGCCGTCACCTCGCCGGCAGATCCCGGTTTCACCTGGTCGGGCCGAATTCTTGGCATCACGCGGCGCAGCCCGACATTTGCGATTGGCTTTTTGATCGTCGCGCTCTTCGCCTTCGTGGCGGTTTTTGCCAATGTGATATCGCCCTTTGGCGCAATCGAAACCTTTTCGAGCAAGGTCTTGTTGCCGCCCGGGCGTGAATTCTGGTTCGGCTCCGACGGCAACGGCATGGATGTCTTCAGTCGCGTCATGCACGGCGCGCGCTTTGCTTTCGGTATCGCGGTGCCGTCGGCAATCATCATGCTGGTAATCGGCGTACCGCTCGGTCTGATCGCCGGCTACAAAGGCGGGATGATCGACGAGGTCGTATTGCGGACGATGGACGTCATTCGCTCGTTTCCGTCGATCGTTTTGGCGCTCGCGGTTGTCGCTGCCACCGGTCAATCGCTGGTCAATGTGGTGTTGGTCATCGGCTTCCTCGATGCGCCGATCTTTACCCGTCTCGTGCGTTCCGAGGTGTTGGCCCTGCGCTCCAGTGGGTTTGTCGATTCGGCCGTGGCCGCCGGCAACCCGACCTGGCGCATCCTTTTCGTCCATCTCTTGCCGAACGCCATCCGCGGCTCCACCGCGATGATTGCCGTCCGCATGGCCTGGGCGGTTCGCATCAGCGCCACGCTGGCGTTCATCGGTGTTGGCATTCAGGCGCCAACCCCCGAATGGGGCGCGATGATCCGTCAGGGCGCTGAGTTCATCATCAGCGGCGAATGGTGGGTCGCTCTCTTCCCAGGTCTTGCGCTGGTCGGCATCGTGCTTGGCTTTAACTTGCTCGGCGATGGTCTCCAGGACTTGCTGGACCCGCGCCGGAAAGCGACCGGCAAATGAGTTTGCTTGAGGTCTCGAACCTCCACACCCACTTCATCTCGCACGATCTGAATAACAACCTGCGGATCGCGAAGGGACTGAACGGCGTCACCTTCGAGGTCGACAAGGGCGAGGTCGTCGGCATTGTCGGCGAGACCGGTGCCGGAAAATCCCTCACCGCCATGTCGATTATGGGGCTCTTGCAGCCACCGGCGCGTGTCGTCGAGGGCTCGGTCCGATTCGACGGCAACGAAATCCTCGGCTTGCCGGCCGAAGAACTCAACAAGATCCGCGGTACCGAACTCACGATGATCGTGCAATCGCCGCTCACGTCACTCGACCCTCTTTCGCGTGTCGGCAAGCAGTTGGTCCGCGCCCAACGCGAACACCGCAATATCTCCAAGGATGAAGCGTGGGCGGCCGGGGTCGAGACCATGACCACGGTCGGGATCCCAGACCCTGAGCGCCGTATGAGCGCGTGGCCGCACGAGCTCTCAGGCGGCATGGCGCAGCGCGTGTTGATCGCGCTGGCCTTGATTAACGGCCCACGCATGATCATCGCCGACGAACCCACCACCGGGCTCGACGTCACCGTGCAGGCGCAGATCCTCGATCTCCTGCAAGGTTTGGTGCGCGATCGCGACATGGGCGCGATGATCATCACCCACGATCTCGGCGTGGTCGCGCATTACTGCACCCGGATATGTGTGATGTTCGCGGGTTCGATCATTGAAACCGGACCCGTGCGTCGGGTGTTTAACGACCCGCGCCATCCCTACACCCAAGCGCTGATCTCTTCGACGCCTAAGCGTATCGCGGAGAAAGGCTACGGCCAGATCGGCGGCCCACCGCCCAATCTCTATGCGCTCCCCGCTGGTTGCCACTATCGCGACCGGTGTTCGCGCGCAGCCGAGGTGTGTCATACCTCGCCGTTGTTGCAGGAAATCGGCGCCGCGCACCATGCCCGTTGCCACTTCGCGACGGAATCGAGTTCAGAATCGGCAACGGTGCAGCATGGTTGAGCCTATTCTGAGGGTCCACGATCTGGTGAAGCACTTCCCCGGCAGTCAGCCCGGCGAAACGATCCATGCGGTCAATGGCGTTTCTTTCGACCTGAAGCCCGGCGAAACCGTCGGGTTGGTTGGCGAAAGCGGCTCGGGAAAATCCACCATCGGGCGCTGCGTGTTGCGGCTGTACAAGCCGACGGCGGGCCGCATCGAATTTGGTGGCCGCGACATCACCACCATCAAAGAACGCCAAATGCGCCCGTTGCGCAAAGAAATCCAAATCGTTTTCCAAGACCCCTACAGCGCGCTCAACCCGCGCATGAAGGTCGGCAATCTGATCGGCGAATTGGTCAAGCTCCATACCGACCTCGATGCCGCCGCACGCCGGGAAACCGTGACCGCACTCGCGGCGCGCGTCCATCTCAACGCGGATTTGCTCACCCGTTTTCCCAACGAGCTTTCCGGGGGCCAGCTTCAGCGTGTGTGCATCGCGCGCGCGCTCGCGACCAATCCCAAAGTCATCGTACTCGACGAACCCACGAGTTCGCTCGATCTGTCGGTGCGCGCCGGTATCCTAGAATTGCTGGGCGAGCTTCAGCGCGAGACCGGCGTTTCAATGCTGTTCATCTCGCACGATTTGGAAACGGTCGAGTTGGTCAGTCACCGGATTTTGGTGCTCTACCTCGGCTCGGTCGTCGAGGACGGCCCCTCGAAGGCGGTCTTCGCAAACCCGTCGCACCCCTATTCCCAGGCCTTGTTGTCGGCGGATTTACCGCCCGATCCCGACGTCGTCCTCGACCGGAAGATTCTCGAGGGCGAGGTGCCTGGGCCGGTGAACCTGCCGCCGGGCTGCCCGTTTGCGCCGCGCTGTCCCCTAGTGCGCCCCGATTGCAACGCGGCCAAGCCGGGGCCCTCGGTGATCGGCGAAGATCACCATGCCGCCTGTGTTCGGGTGGCCGACGGCACCAACGATATTCGTAACGCCGACGCCAATGCGGAAGGCGATATTCATAAGAAATTTCAAGATCAGTTCATTGGGAGAACGTCATGACCACCAAAGGCGCCATCGATATCGTTGTCAACGTCGCCACCCCCGACATTATTCGGGCAGGCGGGTCGCCGAGCGATGCCAAGTTCAAGGATCAAACGCGCCAACCGAAAGGTGTCCGTCAAGGCGTCACCATGGCGGAGTATCTCAAGAAAATGGACCGTGCCGGGATCGAGCGATCTTTGCTTATTGCTGTTCGCGCCGGCGACATGAATGTCAAAGGCTCCAAGGAAATCTCCTACAAGTACGTCGCCGATATCTGCCGCAAGTATCCGGATCGATTCTCCGGGCTAGCCGGCGTCAATCCGATGCTCGGCATGCAGCAACTGCGCGACCTCGAAGAGGCTGTCGACAAATACGGTTTCGTTGGTGCGCACTTTTACCCCCATTGGTTCGATATGGCGCCGGACCACCCCTATGTCTTTCCGATCTACGCCAAATGTATCGAGCTTGATATCCCGATCATGATGCAGGTCGGGCATAACCTCGTGTACCAGCGCGACCGGCGGCTGCCGAGTATGGCGCAGCCCATTACGTTGGATCGCATCGCCATCCTCTATCCCGAGCTCAAACTCCTCGGCATTCATCTCGGCGTGCCATGGACCGACGAAATGATCTCGATGGCGTGGAAGCACGAGAATATCTACATCGGCGGCGACGCCTACGCCCCGCGCTATTGGCCCAAGCAAATGGTGCACTACGCCAACAGCTACGGTTCGCATAAATTTCTGTTCGGCTCGGATTGGACGGTGATCGATCCGGAACGCGCTGTGCGCGAAGTCGAAGAACTCAACTTCAGACCGGATTCGAAGGCCAAGATCATGCGCGACAATGCGCTCCGTATTTTCAAGCTGCCCAAAAGCGGTCTGAAGAAGGAGCCCAAGAACTGGATGACCGCGCTGGGTGCGCAACCGGTGAAGAAGGGAAAGAAATAATGGCCCGCCCTCATATCGAATTCATCCAAGCTCAGGCACTCGAGTGGGCCGAAGGCCTGCCGTCCGGTGGCGCCCGCCCCGATGTCGGATGCAAAACCCTCAGCCTTGATGATGAGACCGGCGCGTCCACCTGCGTCGTTCGTTACCCCGCCGGGTGGTCGCGGCCCAAAGCTGGCTACCTCACCACCGACGAGGAGTTCTATGTCCTCGAGGGCAACCTCACGATTAACGGCATTGACTACGAACGCGACAGCTACGCCCATCTCCCGGCTGGCCATCTTCGCACCGGCGCCGAGTCGAAAGACGGCGCGGTCTTGCTCACCTTTTTCGAGGGCCCGGTCGATGCCGAATTGTCCGACGCTCCGGGCGCGGCGTTCCGCGCCGACCGTTTGGTCGAAAAGATTTCAGCCAGCACAGGGGACTGGGGCAACGCAGACCTCGATGCCATGGGCTTGCGTGATATCTCGACAAGCTCGCGCCTATTGTCGCTGTTCACCGACCCCGACACCGGCGAAATCACCTATCTCACGGGTGTCGCACCCTTCAAATCGGAATCCTCGCCCGAGCGTCATCCCGTTGGGCAGGAATTTTACATCCTGGGCGGCTCGCTCGCTGGTGTCGGCGGCTTCATGCAGGCCGGCGCCTATTGCTGGCGGCCGCCGCTGGTCACCCACGGTCCCTACGGCAGCCCCACCGGTGCATTGATCATCTTGCGCAGTGTCGGCGGGCCGCTGACCACCGAGCTCGATGCGCCGGTGCCGCACACCTACCAACCCGAACACGCTCCGGTCCTGCCGCCCGAACTCGCCAAGGCCGGATCGAAACCCCTGCCACCGCCGTCGCGGTACTAAAGCACCATGAACCACGCGCGACCCATTACCGAACGCCCGGCGTCCTACCGCCCTGTCACGATTACCGAGGGCCTGCGCACCAGTGCGCGCAACAATCCCGAAAAGCTGGCCCTTACCGAAGAAGGACGGCAGCTCACGTTCAGTTCGCTTATTCAGCGGATCAACCGAGTGTCCAATGCCGGGCTCGGCCTCGGCTTGGTGCCGGGCGACCATGTCGCGTTGATGTGTGCGAACTGCATCGAGTTCG
>CALJDF010000049.1 GCA_938023835.1 uncultured Alphaproteobacteria bacterium | reverse complement strand
GCATACCGGCGACACCCGAGATTTCGGCGACATGGTGGATCGGGCCTGCCGGGTCGCGGAGCACGACGGGATTGCCGGCGCCGACGATCAACTCGTCGTCACGGCGGGCGTTCCATTTGGAACGCCGGGCGCTACCAATATCCTCCGAGTAGCGCGCGTCCCCAGCACTTAACGCGAGTGGGGTCGGGCCGCCGGTCACCCAGTCCAGTTTTTTGCGGGCAAACAAAAAGGGCGCCCTGCGGCGCCCTTTTATTAGGTGACGAAAGGGGCTAGCCCTGCCGTGCCTTGAACCGCGGCTTGCGCTTGTTGATGACGTAGATGCGGCCTTTGCGGCGAACAACGCGATTGTCGCGGTCGCGCGTCTTGGCTGATTTCAATGACCTTAGAACCTTCATAGCACCCGTCCATCAAGCGTGAGAGCACGCAAAATATGGACCGACCGGGGCGAAGTCAACCGTGCGCCAGAACACCAAAAATCCAGGCTTTTGGATAGGGGGCTATCCTGAACCAGCCTTTTTGGGCGGTTTTTTGGCGCTCAGCGCCATCAACTGAGCGGCCCAGAGGGGGCCATGCCCCGCTTCCTCTCCCTTGCAATAAACGTAGATCTCGGTCCAAGGCTGGCCGGCGATTTGCGAGGCCCAATTTTGGAGACCTTTGGCGGTGTAGGTCTCTTTGCGCAGTCGCAGGTACCCCCAATCGGTGGTCGCCTCCAACGGCACTGTAAGGTCGTCGTCGGTATCGGCGACACAGGGCGCAGCGCCATGATCGCGCAGGGCATCGAGGGCATCAGGCTCGAACCAAGTGGGGTGGCGAAACTCAAACGTGACACGCCGATCTGCCGGCAGCGTTCCAAGGAAGGTCTTAAGACGCTCGGTGTTTTTTTTGCATTCGGCGGCAGTTGAAACAGGATCGGGCCAAGCTTGTGCTTCAAGGCCTCGGTGGTTTCCATCAGATAAGTTGTCGCATCCTCGACATCGTTGAGCCGTTTGATGTGGGTAATGCGCCGCGATGCCTTGATGGCGAATTGGAAGTCATCCGGGGTTTGTTCGAACCAGCTCTCAAGAACCTCTGGCTTGGGAAGACGATAGAATGTGTTGTTGATCTCGACGGTTGGCAGCCGCGCGGCGTAGTAAGCAAGCCTCTCGGGTTTCTTGATGTCCTCGGGATAGAAAGTCCCCTTCCACGGTTTGTCGAAACCGCTGGTCCCTGCCCGCAACCTTTGCTTCGCCATCCCGGTCCCCTAGGCCCCGTCAGGCCGTCAGCGGCCCATCGAGTTCATAGCGCTCATCATAGTCCTCGATCTCGACCACCCATAGATCGCGGTCCCACTTGATCTCACGCGCGACATAGGCAGCGGCGTCCTCTTCGCTGATCTCGGCGGTGCCACCGACGATCATCCAGGCCTGGCCGCCGTCTTCAGCTGTCACGCGTCGCAACAGCAGGCACCTACCCTGGTTTCGCAGTAACTTGATAATGATCCCGCCGGCATCCGGATCGCCGCGACGTGACACCGCGATTCCCTGGAGCCGAATGTCGCAAAGCCGCACCTGGGCTTGAACCCATAACCCGCTGCGGACCCGAGGTTCCATCAGGCCAAGCCGTTGACAGAGAGACGGGGACTTCGTGCCCGTCCTCGATGCGCCACGCCCCTGCCCTTTACCCGCCGATTGAGCCCTACGGAACCGGTCATCTTCAGGTGTCCGATCTTCATCGTGTCTATTTCGAGGAATGCGGCAATCCGCACGGCAAACGTGCGATCTTTGTCCATGGGGGTCCCGACGGCGGCATCGAGCCAAACCACCGGCGGCTATTCGATCCCGAAAGGTATCGGATCGTCCTGTTCGATCAAAGAGGATGCGGACAAAGCACCCCGCACGCCGAGTTGCGCGAGAACACGACCTGGGATCTCGTTGCCGATATGGAGCGTCTGCGTGAGCGCCTTGGGATCGATCGCTGGATGTTGTTCGGGGGGTCGTGGGGCAGCACGTTGTCGTTGGCCTATGCGGTACGGCATCCGGATCGGGTCTCGGAGATGGTCCTACGCGGCATTTTTTTGCTGCGACAGGAGGAGATCGATTGGTTCTACCAAGACGGTGCAGGCCGCTTCTTTCCTGAGGAGTGGCAAGCCTATCTCGACCCCATTCCACCGGACGAACGACACGACATGGTGCGCGCCTACAACGAGCGGCTAACCAGTTCCGACGACGCGGTGCGCCGTACTGCGGCGAGAGCGTGGAGCATTTGGGAGGGGTCGACCTCGACACTGCTGAATAATCCGGCAACAGTTGAACAGGCCGGAGAAGACGCCTTCGCCGAGGCATTCGCACGGATTGAGTGTCACTACTTCTTGAACAAAGGCTTTTTCGAAAGGGACGGATACCTGCTCGACCAAGTGGCGCGGCACCAGCACATCCCGGCAACGATCGTGCAAGGGCGCTACGACATGGTCTGCCCAATCAAGTCGGCGTGGGACCTTTCACAGCGATGGCCCAAGGCAGAGTTGGTCGTGAACGGCGCTGCCGGCCATGCCTACAGTGAGGCCGGTACGCTTGAAGCCTTGGTCGCCGCCACCGACTCTTATGGGGCGGGGTCCTGACCCCTCTATCTCTGGAAATTGAAGCGTGGTGGGCGCGGCTGGGATTGAACCAGCGACCCCTACGATGTCAACGTAGTGCTCTCCCACTGAGCTACGCGCCCGCGCGGCGCCACTCTTAGCGGCATTTGTCCGATGGTTTCAAGTCCCGCGCACGCATTCCCTCAATTGACCTGCCGCGAAACGATCAAAGAGGCTAGTCTGACCCGATGACCGCGCCGCCGGAGAGCCTCGAAAACGACGCCTACGTCCTGACAAAACCAGGCGTGCAGACGCTGCCCTTCGTTTTTGCTTCGCCCCATTCGGGCGATGACTATGACGCGGAATTTCTCGCTCAATCACGGCTCGATGCGACCGCGATCCGTCGCTCGGAGGACTGCTTCGTGCACGAGCTTTTCCGCGACGCCCCGAGGCTTGGCGCGCCGCTCATCCGGGCACGGTTCCCGCGGGCGTATCTCGATCCGAACCGCGAGCCGTACGAACTCGACCCCAAGATGTTCAACGGCCCGCTGCCGAGCTTTGTCAATTCACGCTCCGCGCGCGTATCCGTTGGTCTCGGAACCATCGCGCGGGTGGTGAGCAACGGCGCCGAAATCTATCGCCGGAAGCTGGACTTTGCCGAGGTTGAGAAACGCATTGACCGGCTTTATTTCCCCTATCACGCGATGATCAAACAGCTTCTTGTTGCCACCCGCGCCAAGTTCGGTGCCGTTGTCCTGGTTGATTGCCATTCGATGCCCTCGATGGGTACGGCGATCGAGGGGAACTCGGGGCGGCGGCGGTGTGATTTCGTGCTGGGGGATCGCTTCGGTACCAGTTGCGATCCCGCGATTTTGGATTTGTTCGAGGCTGGCCTAACCGAGCGCGGGTATTCGGTGGCGCGCAACGATCCCTATGCGGGCGGCTTCGTCACTCAAAATTACGGGCGGCCCAATAGCGGTATTCATGCCCTTCAGATCGAGATCAACCGCGGGCTGTACATGGACGAAGCTTCGATCTCGCGCGTGCCGAAGATGGCAACCCTGACCGAGAACTTGGCCGAATTCATGGCGGACCTGACCAAGGTTGACCCGAGCCGACTGCGGGCCCCGCCGCAGGTCTACGCCGACGCAGCGCAATAGCCCTGACGAAAAAGGGGCCCACCTTTTCAGGAGGGCCCGAGTTTAGGGAGGAAATACCCAGAAAGGGTATTCGGCATCGTAGGCATGAGACTGCGATGCCACACACTACATATAGTGGCTAGCCCTAAATCCGCCCAAACGAATAAAGCCCGACTGGCGCAGATTAGCGACACTAGTGATATTTTGGCCACATCGTGACGTTGGCACGCGGTTCGCATTTTGTCCGGTATGTCGATCACGGAGAAACCGATGATGCCGCGCCGCCTCGCCGCCCTTTTCCTCGCAGCCCTTGGTTTTGTAGGGATTGTCAATGCGCCGGTAGCGGCAAGCGATACAGCGTTCTCGCCATCGGTGGGTCAGATTTGCCGTGCCCAAACGCGCGAGGCCGAAAAACGTCACCGGCTTCCCAAATTCGTGCTCTCAGCAATCTCCTTGGCGGAGAGCGGGCGCTGGCACCCCACGCAGCGCCGGAGTTATCCCTGGCCGTGGACGGTGACATCGGGCGCAGGCTCGCACTATTACGCCGATAAAGCAGCGGCGATCGCCGCGGTTCGTGTTCTCCAGGCCCGCGGCGTGCGCAACATCGACGTTGGCTGCATGCAAGTTAACCTTCACTTCCACCCCGACGCCTTCGCGGATCTGTCCGAAGCCTTCGACCCCGCGGCCAACGCCGACTATGCCGCCACGTTTTTGAAGAAGCTCTTTCGTACATCTCGTTCTTGGAACCGCGCAATCGGCCGCTATCACTCCGCCACCCCGCATCGGGCAGAGGGATACTTACGACGCGTGAACGGTCTATGGCGCGGCGAACGCGTCCAAGATGCGCAATTGCGGCGGGAGGCCGTCAAAGCGGCCTACCGACAGCGCGAGGAAGCACGCCAAGCAGCGCGGCGTGGGTCTTCGCGGCACGCGGACGGCTAGGGCGTTCGGCGACGCGTCGGCGTGCGCAGCGCGGCGCTTCGGTCGATCGGCTGGTTGTGCTTTCGCCCGCCCGGCTCAAAATCTTTCAGACGAACCGGAAGGCGCCGCCGACCCCACGTGCCCGGTGGGCCATCGATAACACCAGCCATTTCTTCGCCGCACTTTAGACAGCGCCCGTGCGCGTCGAGGCCCCAGTCACCCAATTGATACCAATCGCGTTCGACGAGGCGTGCGCCGCACCCGGCGCAATAGGTGCTTGACCCCTCGGCATCATGAACATTGCCGAGATAGACGTTGTGCAAGCCGTGACCCTGCGCAATAGCGCGGGCACGGATCAAGGTCGCGTGCGGCGTTGGTGGATGATCGGGCATCTTCCAGTCGGGATGAAAAGCGGAAAAGTGGAGCAGCACGCTTGGGCCAAGATTCTCCGCAATCCACCCGCGCATATTGTTGAGTCCTTCATCGGAGTCGTTCTCTCCGGGAATCAGCAATGTCGTGATTTCGGTCCAGACCGGCGTTTCATGAACGAGATACAAAAGTGTTTCGAGCACCGGCTCGAGATGACCGCCGCATATCGAGTGGTAAAAGTCCTCCGTGAACGCCTTGAGGTCGATATTGACGGCGTCGATCTCGGAAAAGAACTCTTGGCGCGCGGGCGGTGTCACGTACCCCGCCGAAACGGCAACCCGCTTTATGCCCGCCTCTCTGCATGCCACGGCAACATCAACGGCATATTCAAGAAAGATCACGGGGTCGTTGTAGGTGAAGGCGACAGACCTGCAGCCTATTCCCGTTGCCGCCCGGACGAGTGTCTCGGGCGACGCGGCATCGGCCAGGGTGTCCATTTCCCGCGACTTACTCATGTCCCAGTTTTGGCAGAACTTGCACGTCAAATTGCACCCTGCCGTCCCGAAAGACAGGACCGGGGAACCGGGCAGAAAATGATTGAGTGGCTTTTTCTCGATGGGGTCGACGCAAAAGCCGCTGGACCGACCGTAGCTCGTTAGCACGATGCCGTTCGGGCCGGCCGCCCGCACAAAGCAGGGCCCCCGCTGCCCCTCATGAAGCCGACAAAATCGCGGGCAAACATTGCATTGAAAACGGCCATCATCGAGCCGCTCCCAATGACGTCCTTCTACCGTCGAGGGGGCGTTGAGAACGCTTTCCGTGATCCGTTCGGGCATTTAACGATGGCGCCGTTTCATGGAGACCCCATCTTAGTAAGATGGAGGCGCCATGAGCGAGGTAAACCGCACCGAAACCCGCCCGCCCGCCGTCGCGGGGCTTTTCTACCCGGCAGACCGGCAGGAACTTGGCGCGACGGTTGAGGGATTGTTGTCGGAGGCGCGCGAAGCCCGTCAGCGTGCCCCGAGCCGACCCCCATTTGCGATCGTCGCGCCCCACGCCGGGTTCGTCTACTCGGGCCCAACCGCGGCGCAGGCCTATCAATACCTTGCCCGCTACCGGTCTCAGTTCCAACGTGTCCTGATATTAGGCCCCGCGCATCGCGTCGCTTTCCAAGGCTTGGCGGCCCCCAGCGCAGCGGCATTTCGACCGCCGCTTGGAACGGTGCCGATCGACACCGACGCGATCGCCACACTCAACACATTGGAACAGGTCACCGTGCGGGATGATGCGCACGCGGGCGAGCATTGCATCGAGGTGCAATTGCCGTTCTTGCAGCGCAGTTTGGATGCCTTTTCCGTCATACCTCTCATCGTGGGCGGTGCAACACCCGGACACGTCGCCGATGTCATCAGGGTGATGACGGCGGAACCGGGGACGCTCGTTGTGATCAGCTCCGACCTCAGCCACTACTTGGATCACGAAAGCGCCAACCAACTAGACCAGCAAACCCTTGATGCCATTCTACGGCTCGATCCGAATGGCATCGCCGACGCCGGCGCATGTGGCCGGTTGCCGATCAAGGGGTTGATCGAGGTCGCACGCACGGCCGGTCTCAAGGCCACTCTGATTGACTATCGAAGCTCGGGCGACACCGCCGGATTTAAAGACCGCGAGGTCGGATACGCGTCGATCTGGTTTCAAGACCCCGGCACGCACGGGCTTTCCCTTGGCGAACGAGATGTCGTGCTCCACGTCGCCGGGCAGTCCATTCGGCATGGCCTCGACCACGGCCGACCCTTCCCGATTAACCCCCAGGGGTACGGCACGCCCTTGGCCGAAGAGGGCGCCTGTTTTGTCACGCTGAAACAAAAGAACCGGTTGCGCGGCTGTATCGGCTCGCTTGTTGCGCAACGCCCCCTCATCGTCGATGTCGCGGAGAATGCGTTTGCCGCCGCCTTCCGCGACCCGCGGTTCCAGGCGGTGATTGAAGAAGATTTCGCTCAATTGAACGCGCTCGAGGTCTCAATCCTGAGCGCGCCGACCCCCGTCTCCCCCAGCACTGAAGAGGCATTGCTGGCAGCGCTGCGGCCCGGAATCGACGGTTTGATCGTTCGCGAAGGTGACAAGCGGGCGACCTTCTTACCCCAGGTCTGGCAGCAACTCCCCAGTGGGCGTGCCTTTCTAGGCCATCTCTGGAGAAAAGCGGGCCTCCCAGCCCGGCACTGGTCGCCGGAATTGCGGTTTTGGACCTACCAGACCCAATCCTTCGCCCAGTATTTCGCGATTCCGACACCGCCGGGGAGGCCTCGATCGCCCCTCTGAGGTCAGACCATCACCTTAAGTCTGCGCCAGAGGCCATTGATTAATAAGAAATTTTTGTTGACACGGACGGCCGTGATTCGCATCGTGTCGATCGCGAAGAAATCTGGGTCAGCATGTACAAGCGATTTGCCAAATTCTCCCGCACGGCGCGGACCGCGCGAACCGACGACAGGAGTCGCCGGATGTTCGTCTGGGGGGTTTTGGTCGGCGCCGTTTTCGGCGCCATCGCGTTGCCGATTATTGAACCGGGCATTCTTTCTGCGCGCAACCAACAAAGCTACAATACGTCGGACGACTTGCGTCTCGATGCCCTGCCCGTCGACACGGTGCAGCGTCTTTCGGAGATTTCGCGCCACCACAGCAGTCAGACCGAAGCGACGATCCAATCAACGACGGTTCAGCGCGGCTCCAATCTGATGGAGACCCTGCTTCGCGCCGGTGTTCCGCGTGCCGAGGCGCACCAGGCGATTGTCGCGCTCGAGGATGTCTTCGAACCTCGGGCACTCCTTGCCGGGCAACGCGTCGAGATTGCGTTAGATAAGAACGCGACGCCGAGCCTGCTCTCGGTAGTCATCCCGTTGGATGCCGTTAAGAGCGTTGCGGCCCACCGCCTGGACCACAACGCGTTCTTGTCGGAGGCCGTCGAGAAACCACTGACCGTCGCTCTCGTCGGCGCGAGCGGTTTGATCCGCGATAGCCTGTTCCAAGCGATGGCCGGTGAAGATGTCCCTGACCGCCTGATCATGGAGTTGATCCGTGCTTATAGTTGGGACGTCGACTTCCAGCGTGACATTCAACGCAACGACCGCTTCGAAGTGATGTTCGAAACCAAGGTCGACGAAGAAGGCAATCTTGTAAAAACCGGCGAGATTCTGATGGCGTCACTCACGTTGAGCGGCACCGAACTCCGCCTGATTCGGCACGAACTCGCCGACGGCTCGGTCGAATATTTCAACGAAAAGGGCGAGAGCGTTCGCAAGGCATTGCTTCGCACGCCCGTCGACGGAGCTCGGCTTTCCTCGCGCTATGGCAAGCGCAAGCATCCCATATTGGGGTACACCCGAATGCACCGTGGCGTCGACTTCGCGGCACCCCGTGGTACGCCGATTATGGCGGCGGGTGACGGCGTGGTTGAGTACGCTAAGACCAACGGATCGTACGGCCGTTACCTGCGCATCCGCCACAACAGCACATACAAGTCCGGCTACGCACACCTGAAGTCGTTTGCACGGGGCGTCAAGGTCGGCAGCCGCGTGAAACAAGGCCAGATCGTTGCCTATGTCGGCACGACCGGTCGGTCGACCGGCCCGCATTTGCACTACGAAATCTTTCGCAACAACGCTCAGATCAACCCGCTAAGCCTCAAGTTGCCAACCGGCCGCAAGCTCAAAGGCAGCGAACTGGAGAGTTTTCAGGCCAACCGCGCGGCGTTGGAAGCGACTTTCTCGGCGCTGGACAAGCCGCTTCAAACGGCGGCGCGTAACTAGGCGTCTACGTTTCGTCGCGGGCGCAACTCGAGACCTTCCGGTCCCGCTGATACAGCGACAACGTCGCCCTCATTGACATCACCCTTCAAGATAAGGTTCGCCAACTCGTTCTGGAGGTCGCGCTGAATAACGCGACGCAGGGGTCGCGCTCCATAGACCGGGTTATAACCTGCGTCCGCCAGCCATGTGCAGGCGCTGTCATCCAAGTCGACGCTAATCTTGCGGTCGGCCAAAAGCCCCGCCAACCGCCGGATTTGGATATCCACAATGGCGTCCATGTGGTCGCGGTCCAGGCGCCTGAACAGAACGACATCGTCAAGGCGATTGAGAAACTCCGGTCGGAAGGCCGAGCGGACGACCTCCATAACGTCGTCCTCTGCATCGGCGGTATCGGCACCCTCGGGCAGCGCGGCAAGGAACTCGGATCCAAGGTTGGACGTGAGGATGATCAGCGTATTCGAGAAGTCGACAGTACGGCCTTGGCCGTCCGTGAGCCGGCCATCGTCCAGGACTTGCAACAACACGTTGAAGACATCGCCATGGGCCTTCTCGATTTCGTCGAACAAGACGACCTGATAGGGCCGACGGCGCACGGCTTCGGTAAGCGCCCCCCCTTCTTCGTAGCCAACGTAGCCGGGCGGCGCGCCGATCAACCGAGCCACGGAATGCTTCTCCATGTACTCGGACATGTCGAGACGGACCATCGCCGTCTCATCGTTAAATAGGAACGCGGCGAGTGTTTTGGTCAGTTCGGTTTTGCCAACGCCGGTCGGGCCGAGAAAGAGAAACGAACCGATCGGGCGATTGGGATCCTGGAGACCAGCACGAGCACGACGGACGGCGTTCGAAACGACGTCAATGGCACGATCTTGCCCAACGACGCGTGACGCCAACACCTTTTCCATGTCGAGGAGTTTTTCACGCTCGCCGGTCAGCATCTTGTCGACCGGGATGCCGGTCCAACGCGACACCACCGCGGCAACATGTTCCTCGCGAACCTCTTCGTCGAGCATGGCACCACTGTGATCGCCTTCGGTTTCGCTGATGTGCTGTTCGAGATCGGGGATCACGCCATATGTCAGTTCGCCGGCGCGCGCCAGATCGCCTTCGCGTTGCGCGATCTCTAGGGCGTTGCGGGCCGCTTCGAGTTCTTCTTTGAGTTTTTGGCCGACCGCCAGATGATCTTTTTCGGATTCCCAGCGCGCGGTGAATTCGTTGGCTTTTTCTTCGAGATCGCCAAGTTCCTTTTCCAGGTTTTCGAGGCGGTCTTTGGAGGCTTGATCCGTTTCTTTCTTCAACGCCTCTCGTTCGATCTTGAGCTGAATCACCCGACGGTCGAGTTCATCCAGTTCTTCGGGTTTCGAGTCGACCTCCATCCGGAGGCGGCTCGCGGCCTCATCAACCAAATCAATCGCTTTGTCGGGCAAGAACCGGTCGCTGATGTACCGGTTGGACATGGTCGCGGCCGCAACAATCGCGCTGTCGGTGATCCGCACGCCGTGGTGCAGTTCATATTTCTCCTTCAGCCCGCGCAGGATGGAGACCGTATCCTCGACCGTCGGTTCGCTGACAAAGACCGACTGGAAACGACGCGCCAGTGCTGCGTCCTTTTCGACGTGTTTGCGATATTCGTCGAGGGTGGTGGCACCCACACAGTGGAGATCGCCGCGCGCGAGCGCGGGTTTCAGTAGGTTGGAAGCATCCATGGCGCCTTCAGCCGCACCCGCCCCGACCAAGGTATGCATCTCGTCGATGAATATAATGATCTCGCCAGCCGCGTCCGCGACCTCATTCAACACGGCCTTGAGGCGTTCCTCAAATTCGCCGCGGTACTTGGCGCCGGCAACCATCGCCCCAAGATCGAGCGCCATCAGGCGCCGGTTCTTGAGCGACTCCGGGACATCGCCGTTGACGATGCGTAGCGCCAACCCCTCGACGATGGCCGTTTTGCCAACGCCGGGCTCGCCGATAAGAACGGGGTTGTTCTTCGTCCTGCGGGAAAGGACTTGGATCGTGCGCCGAATCTCTTCGTCGCGTCCGATTACCGGATCGAGCTTGCCTTCGGCCGCAACGGCGGTGAGGTCGCGGGCGTAGCGCTTTAGGGCATCATATTGCCCCTCCGCTCCGGCGGTGTCCGCCGTGCGTCCCTTGCGAACGTCGTTGATCGCCGTGTTCAGCGCCTGCGAGGTAACGCCGGCACGCCGAAGAATGATGGCTGACGGCGTCTCCTTGGCCATCGTGAGGGCCAAAAGCAGGCGCTCTGCGGTGACGAATTGATCCCCGGCCTTCTGGGCGATCTGTTCCGCAGACTCAAAAAGACGGGCGGTTTCGGGGGCAAGGTACACCTGCCCCGCACCGCTGCCCTCAACGCTGGGTAGTTTGGCTAAGGCCGCGTCGGTGCCGGATCGCACCTCCTCGGGCCGACCGCCTGAGGCGGCGATCAAGTTGGCCGCCAGGCCTTCCTTGTCCTCGATCAGGATCGACAACAAGTGCTCCGGTGTGAACCGCTGGTGATTGCGGCTCAGTGCGAGCGTCTGTGCGGCCTGCACGAACCCTTTAGAGCGATCGGTATATTTCTCGAAATCCATGGCACCCTACTCGACAATGCAATAATTCCCGGGCTCAGACCCAAGAACGACAAACCGTCTAGTAGATAGTGTTGCAACTGAGCAACACAAGGGGCAGTGCGGCCCTAGGCCGAAGTTTCTGCCTCGGTATCCTTTGGCGCTGCCCGACGCCGCCGACGGGGCTTGGGTGCCGGCTCTGGCGCCTCTTCAGCCTCAGGCGGTGCGTCCTCGGTGTCTGTTGCCTCGACCTTGTCGGCCTTTTTCTCGGTCTTCTCGGGCGCATCCCGTCCGCCGTCCGTCGCGTTTTCCTCGTCCTGCCGATCTTCTTCGTCGGCCCGCTCACTTTCGGTCTTGAGCTTGCGCTCGGCGTTAAAGGCGCTGTGGAGACGATAATAGTGCTCGGCGTGCTGGTAGAAGCTTTCGGACGCGATTCGATCGCCGCTCGACGACGCGTCTCGCGCCAGGGCGAGGTATTTTTCGAACACCTGCGCGGCAGTGCCGCGCAGTTTGACGCCTGGGCCATTGCTCTCGTAGCTGCGATTGGGCCCCTGGCCGAACGAGCGTTTACCGTTAGAACGTCCGCGCGAACGCCTCGAACCGGATCCTTGTCTCATAGGTACATTCTCGTTGTTGTTTCCGCTTGCGCTACCCAGCCGTGGGCGGACTAGACGGTCCGCCGCCCCACATCGATGCTCGTTTGCGCTGGGATAACCTTGACCTAACCAAAAGGTCCCGAATGAAGCGTTATCCAAGGACGAACCTAGTCCGCTAGACGGGCTAATCCAACCCTTTTTTCTTCGCGTTTAGCCCTTCTCCACCGTCAGGCAGCGCGGAATGCCAGCGAGATCTGGCCAG
This sequence comes from uncultured Alphaproteobacteria bacterium, assembly GCA_938023835.1. Taxonomy (GTDB): domain Bacteria; phylum Pseudomonadota; class Alphaproteobacteria; order SHVP01; family SHVP01; genus CALJDF01. The sequence goes on along the minus strand of CALJDF010000049.1, from coordinate 22,230 downwards.
ATCTTCGTCTCGGTCAAACCGGCGCCACCAAAGATCGCCGCCACCGCATCGGCTTGGCCCATGCCAATCTCGACCGCTGTGAAACCGCCTTCGGACAATAAGTTGGGAAGCGTGCCCGCAATCGCCCGATAGCAAGACAGACCGTCGCGGCCACCATCAAGCGCAAGATGCGGATCGAAGACACGAACATCGGGATCCAGCGATTGGATGGCGCTGGTCGGAATGTATGGAGGGTTTGAGATCACGACGTCGAACTGTGCGCCGATCGCCGCATGCCAGTTCGAGACGACAAAGTCGGCCCGCCGGTCGACGCCGTTTGTTGCTGCATTCCGCAACGCAATCGCCGCCGCGGTCGGACTCACGTCGACGCCAACCCCAACGGCTTGCGGGAACTCCGCAAGCAAAGAAATCAACAGGCAGCCACTCCCGGTGCCGAGGTCAAGAATCCGAGGTGCGGTCAAACCGCGACCGGCCAGCACCTGAATGACCGCTGCCACCAGGACCTCGCTGTCGGCGCGCGGGTCCAAAGTTGCCGGCGTGATCTCGAAATCCAGGCTCCAAAACTCGCGCCTTCCCCGGATCCGGGAAACCGGCTCTCCGCGCCCGCGACGCGTTACGTACCTCTCGAAAGTCTGTGCGGCATTCTGATCGATGGCCCGCGGCCCAGTCAGCGCTTGTTCGGGCGAAAGATCGGCGGCAAGCCGCAAGAGTAGATTTGCATCGCGCCGTGGGTTTGCGATGCCGCTCGCCGCAAGCACGCCGGTCCCTTTTCTGACCAAATCCTCAAAAGCGAACGTCATTCCGAACCACCGCTGTCCAGCGCGGCAAGCCGCGCTGCCTGATCCTCGGATGCTAGTGCATCAATCATTTCATCAAGGCCTTCACCCAGAATGATCCGATCTAGTTTGTGGAGCGTGAGGTTTATGCGGTGGTCGGTCACGCGGTTCTGAGGAAAGTTGTAGGTCCGTATTCTTTCCGACCGATCACCGCTGCCGATTTGGCTTCGACGGGCTTCGGCGCGCTCGGAGTCGCGCGCCATGCGTTCCGCTTCATAGAGACGTGCACGCATGATCTTCATCGCCTTAGCGCGATTTTTGTGCTGCGACTTTTCGTCCTGCTGGGTTACGACGATCCCGGTTGGCAGGTGCGTAATGCGGACCGCGCTATCGGTCGTGTTGACCGATTGACCGCCGGGGCCGGAGGCGCGGTAGACATCGACCCGAATGTCCTTGTCGTCGATTTCGACATCCACCGCTTCCGCTTCGGGAAGGACTGCGACGGTGGCGGTTGACGTGTGGATACGACCACTCGATTCAGTGACCGGCACGCGCTGTACGCGGTGTACGCCAGACTCGAACTTGATACGCTCGAAAACACCGCGACCGGAAATGGTCGCCGAGGCGTCTTTGTAGCCACCGACATCGTTCTCGGAGACCGACAAAATCTCGACGCGCCATCCGCGTGCCTCGGCATAGCGCTGGTACATCCTCATCAGATCGGCGGCGAATATCGCGGCTTCGTCGCCGCCCGTACCAGCACGCACCTCGAGAATCGCGTTTCGCGCGTCGGCCTCGTCCTTCGGCAACAAGAGGACCTGAAGCTTTTGCTCGATTGCCGTAGTGGTCTCGGCGTGTTCCTTGAGTTCTTCGGTCGCGATCATGCGCATCTCCGCATCGACGTCGGAATCGGCGAGGATCTCCTCAAGGCCGGCGACCTCTCCCCGCAACGAGCGAAGTTGCTGAGCGACCTCGATCACCGGCCCCATGTCGGCATACTCCTTCGAGAGCTGCACGAAATCGCTTTCTTGGCCATGGCCGGCTGACAAGGCCTTCTCCAGTTCGGCGTACCTGCCCAGGAGTTGGTCGAGTTGATCGTCAGAAATCACGTTTTGTATTTCTCTAGGCTGGCGGCCAAATCGTCCAGGTCGGCGACAATTTGCTCTCCTGAATCAAGATCGCGAATGGTGGCATTTCCTGCGGCGAGCTCATCATCGCCAATCATCACAGCCGCGCAGGCGTTGACCTTGTTCGCGCGCTTCATTCGTCGGCCAAGATTGCCACTGTACCCGAGATCGACGGCAAAGCCCTGATGGCGCAACGCATGGGTTATTCGAAGGGCCACCGCAGCAGCGGGTTCGCCAATAGGCACCACCGCAATGGGTCTCGGTTTGACCGGCGGCTCGGTCATCAGAAGGGAAAGGCGCTCGACACCGGCCGCCCAACCAACACCGGGCAAGGAGGGACCACCGAGGGCTTGGACCAATCCGTCGTATCGCCCGCCTGCCATCACCGTGCCCTGCGCGCCCAGCGCATCGGTAATGAACTCAAACGCCGTGTGACAGTAATAGTCGAAGCCCCGAACAAGCGTCGGATTGACCTGGTAGGCGACGCCCAAGTCATCGAGCCGAGATTTGACTTCTTCAAAGAAGGCTGCCGATGGTTGGTTGAGAAAGTCCGTGTAGCGCGGCCCCGCAGCGACAATGGTTTTGTCGCCCTCGTTTTTGGAATCCAGAATCCGTAGCGGATTGCGGTCCAATCGAGTCTTGCTTTCGGCGGAAAGGCCGTCGAGATGATCCTTGAGGTAGCCAACCAACGCATCGCGGTACGCCGCTCGGCTTTCCGGGTCGCCCAACGAGTTCAGTTCGAGGCGGACCTTGTCGGTCAGGCCGAGCCTTTCCAGAATGTGCGCGCCCAGCGCAATAACCTCCACATCGCCAAGCGGGCCCGGGACACCGAACAGCTCTACACCGACTTGGTGGAGCTGCCGGTAGCGCCCCTTTTGCGGACGCTCGTGGCGAAACATCGGCCCTTGGTAATAGAACTTGAGTGGCGCGTTCTGTGCCAGACCGTTTGACACAACCGCGCGCGCGACCGGCGCGGTGCCCTCAGGCCGCAATGTGAGGCTGTCTCCGTTGCGATCCTCAAAGGTATACATTTCTTTAGTGACGACATCGGTCGCCTCGCCGAGGGTGCGATCAAACACCCCGGTAAACTCGAAGATTGGCGTTGCAATCTCTTCGTACCCGTACCAAAGCGCGGTCTCACTGGAAATCGCGCAGACCTCCGCCATCCGAATTCCTTCTTCCGGCAGGATGTCCCGCGTTCCGCGGACAGGTTGCAGGGCCATATGTGCGGTCCGATTTACTGTGCTGCGTCGGCGGTCACCGGACCACCGGAGTCTATTTCTCGGGCTTTCGCCTCAACGAGTTCGACAACGTGATCAATAATCCTGTCGTCATCAATTTTGTGATCGGCAATTCCGCTGACGTAGACCATATGGTTGCCACGCCCACCGCCCGTCAGCCCGATATCAGTTTCTTTTGCCTCGCCTGGACCGTTCACCACGCACCCGATTATCGACAGCGTCATGGGGGTGGTGATGTGCGCCAAGCGTTTTTCCAACGTCTCAACGGTCTTGATGACGGGAAAGGCCTGCCGCGCGCAGGACGGACAAGAAATAATGTTGACGCCACGATGCCGGAGATTGAGTGACTTGAGTATCTCAAACCCGACCCGTACCTCTTCAACCGGATCGGCCGAAAGAGAAACGCGAATCGTGTCGCCGATGCCCGACCACAAGAGCATCCCTAGGCCGATCGACGACTTGACCGTCCCGGAGGTCAGGCCACCAGCCTCGGTGATCCCGAGGTGTAGTGGGTAGTCGCACTCCTCAGACAATTGCTGGTAGGCCGCCACCGCCAGGAACACATCGGACGCCTTGACGCTGATCTTGAAGTCATGGAAGTCCTCGTCTTCGAGCATTCGCGCATGGCGTAGGGCGCTCTCAACCATCGCTTCGGAGCAAGGCTCGCCGTACTTTTCCAGAAGCTCTTGCTCTAGTGAACCTGCGTTGACGCCGATTCGCATCGAACAACCGTGGTCCCGTGCCGCGCTTACGACTTCTTTGACCCGCGCCTGCGACCCAATATTTCCTGGGTTAATCCGTAAGCATGCCGCGCCAGCGACGGCGGCTTCGATGCCCCGCCGATAGTGGAAGTGAATGTCAGCGACGATCGGAACGTTGGTTTGCGCGACGATCGATGAGAGTGCCTTCGTCGATTCTTCGTCCGGGCAAGAGACCCGCACAATATCGGCCCCGGCGTCTTCGAGTTGGCCAATTTGCGCCACGGTTGCCGCAACATCGTGAGTGAGCGTATTGGTCATCGATTGGACAGAAATAGGCGCACCGCCCCCGACAGGAACGTTACCAACCATTACTTGGCGTGATTCGCGACGATTGATGTCGCGGTAGGGTCTGACGCTCATGGCAGTCAAGACTACTTGTTTACGGGCGAATGGGGGCGACTATGCCTCTCGATACCCGCTCTAATCAAGTGGTGCGCGGGTGCTATTCCGCGTCAAAATCAACCGAGATTCGACCGTCGCGCAGACGGTCGGCATCAAGCGGAATATTCCTTCCGATAACCCCCATCGGCCCGAGTTTCGGGACCGCATTGCCGTCAACAAGGACCTTAAACGCGCCGACATTGCCGGTCATCATGACCAAGCCCGGCCGATCGGGTACGAGATAGCGATCCCCAGCGCGCAACACGCGGGTGAGCAAAAGCTCTCCAGAGGTCGCCCGAACCTGCACCCAACTTTCGGCATCGGCGACGAGGACGATGCGGGCGCTTTCGTTTCCGGCACCAAACACGCGGGGCACATATTCGCCAGCGACGGGCGTGCTGGCGTTCTCTTCCGACGTCGCCAACGGCGGGGGGGCATTTTCCTGAGACCGCGCGGCAACTTCTACTGGTGCCTCTGTGGACGCTGTCGAGGCTTCGGCCGCTGTCTCTTCCGATTGGGCTGAGACGGCAGGTGAAGCACCCTCGGTTTCGATCGGCGCCGTCGACGCGTCGGCGAGTTGCCGGATTTCCACCGAGTTAGCCTCGGGGGCGGGGACGCTCGTCACGGGCGGCGCTGTTTGCGGTGTAACAACAGGCTGATCGATTTCAGCCGCGATCGGTTCGGGAGAGGGCGGCACCGACGCGACGACCGTCTCGTCGGTGTCGGGCAAAACAGAGGTTTCTTCGGTGGCGATCGGTTGCGGGTCGACGGTGGCTCCCGAGCGCGCTTCGGTGATGGCCGCATCCTCACTTTCGGCCTCGGCTGCCGCGGCGGCGCTCGCGATAGGCTGCGGCTGCTCAGCCGTGACGGGCACGTCTGTGACAACATCGCGGGGGGTATCGGTCTGGATCGTCGCCTCGGGTTCGGTTGAAGCCACGGCCGCGATCACCGGCGCGGCTTCGGTCACCGCAGTGGGCGTCTCGCTATCTTGTTCCGACACAGGGGTGAGGAGCGCGGGCTGTTGCGCGGTTTCCAGCTGCTGGGTTGTTTCCGGCTGCTGAGTCGTGGCCGCGTCCGCCGTCGCCGCCGGTGTGGCAAGACGTTCTGGAATCGCAGCGACCCGGTCCGCCGTGCTGCGCTCGTCACTGTTGAAGACGAACCAACCGGCATAGGCCAAGACCGCAACCAGCAACCCACCAAGGAGCAGCCGGCCCGTTGGCAACCGACCGCGATCCATCGCAGAAGGAAACGCGAGACGGGCCTCCGGTTGAGGACCGGTTGTTTCGGTTCGGAAACGGTCAACGACAATGTCTTCGTCGAGTTCCAAGAACCGCGCATATGTTTTGAGGAAGCCAAAGACATACACATGCCCTGGCAACGCGTCGAAGCGACCTTCTTCGATCGCCTCCAAGTAAGCCTGGCTGATTCGGAGCTTCAAGGCGACGTCGGCGAGTTCCACACCGGCACGCGTGCGTGCGGCGCGTAACTCGACGCCAATACCGTCATAGCCGACGTGGTCCGAACGGACTTCACGTAAGTGAAGCCGCCCTCGCGACGTTTTAGACGGCGTTACATCATCTCGTTGGGGGTCTTGAGTCGCCATTTCTGCCCTCGCCGTTGGCCGCCCGTGGGTGCAGCCCAACAAACCAACTCTCGACTCCCCTTACGCCAAGAGATCGCCGGGACGCGGTCGCCATGCAACCGCCTCCCGACCAAAACACGGCGTCACGGGGCGCCGCGCGTATCCTATACTTCGGCACCGAAAACGCGCCCCCTCAATAGAAGCAGGTTTTCCACACCTTCCACAGCCTGTGAGTAAACCAGAAACTCGCTTAATTGCAAATAGTTAATGGAAATAGCCGCGATCTTGGGCGAGGTGTCGGATATCGTTCCTGAGGGTGTGGTCGGCGCTAGAGAGACGAGACAGAAGGTAGGCTTCAAATGAGGCGCAATCGAGGCTCCGCAAGGCTTTTTTGACATGGCCGAAGGCCGACGGCGGCATCGAAAGGGCTCGAAAACCCAGGCCGGCCAGGCAAATGGCCTCCAGGGGTTGGGCCGCCATGTCACCACAAACGGCAATCGGAATGTCGTGTGCCGCGCATTGCTCTCGGATATGCCGCAGTAGCCGCAGGAAGGCCGGCGCCAGAGTGTCGTAGCGATTGGCCAGCTTTGGACTGGTGCGGTCGCTCGCGAAGAAGTATTGGGCCAGGTCGTTGGTCCCGATCGACACAAAATCCACACGCCCGGCCAGCGCGTCGAGTTGGAAGGCCAACGAGGGCACTTCGATCATCACCCCGATCCGTATCTGATCCGAGGGCGTCGTGGCGGCCCTTTGACGAATGCGCCCAAGTTCCAGCTCGAAGATTTCGCGCGCACGATCGAGTTCGGCGATTTCTGAGACCATCGGGAACATGATGGAGAACGGCCGACCGCCACTTGCACCGATCAACGCCCGCAACTGGTTGCGTAAGACAGAAGGCCGGTCCAATCCAACGCGCAACGCCCGCCAGCCCAACGCGGGGTTTTCCTCGCGCTCTAGCGAGCGATCCAAGTTGGGCAGGATCTTGTCTCCCCCAAGATCGAAGGTTCGAAAGACGACAGGACGGCTTCCCGCTGATTCGAATACCTGACGGAAATGCGCCTCCTGATCCCCAACGCTCGGAAAGGTTTTGTGCGACAGGAAGAGCAACTCGGTCCGCATCAAGCCAATGCCCGCGGCGCCGGTGGTATCTAGAAGCGGCAGCTCGCTTAGGAGGCCAATGTTGAGATGCATGTCGAACGTCACGCCATCTCGCGACGCGGCCGGAAAGGCCTTTAACGACAGAAGACTAGATTGAGTCCGTTGGGCCTCGGCAGTGGCCTCCGCCATTTCATCGTAGATATCGTCGTCCGGCCGGACGTGGACCAATCCCCGCCCCCCGTCCACCACGACCGGATCACCCGGTGCAATCCGCGCAAGCGCACCGGAAAGCCGACCAACGACCGGGATATTTAAAGACTTCGCCACCAACACCATATGCGATGTTGGCGACCCCTCCCCCAAGATAATCGCCTTGAGACGGCTATGGTCGTACTCCAAGAGCTCTGCCGGGCCGAGACTGCGCGCGACCAGCACAGCATCGCCGACCAGTTCATGCGCAAGATCGTTAACCGTTCCCTGTAAGTGACGCAGCAACTGGTTCGAAAGGTCGTCGAAATCTGCAATCCGCTCCCGGAAATAGGCGGTTGGCGCCAATCGGCGGCGGTTCTCCTCCTGCACCCGCTGCACCGCCCCCTCGGCCGTAAGACCGTCCCGGACGGCGAGCCGTATTCTGTTCAGCCAGCCCTCGTCTTCGGCAAACATTTGATAGGTATCGAAGATCTCTCGTTCTTTGTCGCCGATCCGGGGCGCGCTTTCTTCAATGAGATGTCGAACCGCGCTGAGGAACTCCTGGACCGCGCGTTCTAGCCGTTCGATTTCGAAGTCTGAGTCATCGGAGACCAAATCATGGACGAGAAACGAACCGCGATGAATGAACACCGTGCCTTTGCCGATCCCGCTTGCGAGCGGCAAGCCCTCAAAGCGCATCGGCAATGTCGCGTTTCCGTCGATATCGGCGAGTTCGTCTTGTCCGATGAGGCTCGATGCAAGAACAAGCTCGCACAACACCATCGCAACGGTCTGAAGCACTTCAGCTTCTTCAGCGGAATACTCGCGGAGAGATCGGTTCTGAACGGTTAGGGCGCCAATAACCCGCCCACCACGTTGCAGCGGGACGCCGAGCAGGGAGTGAAATCCTTCCTCGCCGGTTTCCGGCCGAAACGCGAATTGGGGATGCGCTTGGGCATCGGGAAGGGCAAGCGTGTGCGCTTGCGCGACGATATCGCCGACGAGACCTTCACCGACGCGCAATCGAGTCTGGTGAACCGACTCGGCACGTAACCCATGCGTCGAGAAGAGCTCAAGAACATCGCCGGCGCGGCGCAGATAAAGCGAACAAACATCTGCCCCCATGTTGGTGGCGATGATTTTGGTGACCGAGTCGAGCCGGCTCTGTGGCGCCTCTTCGCTCGCCATGAGCGAGCGAAGCTGACTCAACAGGAGACGCGGTCCCGCCATGGGCGCTCAGCTCATCAGATGGGCTGCGCGCGCGCAGGCGACCCCGAGGTCACTGCGCGGGCCGCCATCATATCGAGCGCCTCGACCGCTTCTTCGATCAGGTGGGCAATGATTTCAGCGGTCGGCTGCTCGCATTTGACGAGTCCAACACTTTGGCCCGCCATGATCGAACCGAGCTCAACATCTCCATCGATGGCCGCTCTACGCAGCGCGCCCGCCCAAAACCTCTCGATCGCCAACTGGGCGTCGGCCGGCGAAAGCGCACCGGAGTCGACCTTTGCGATGACTTCGCGTTGCTTCTCTACGAATAGCTGGGTGCCTTTGTTGGCGAGTGCGCGCACCGGGATAACCGGAAACCGCTCGTCTATTTGGACCGACAGAGCCGCATCGCGGGCGTGACCGCGGAAAAAAGCCTGTTTGAATTTCGGGTGTGCAATGCATTCCGAGGCGCCAACGAAACGCGTTCCCATCTGAACGCCGGACGCCCCAGCGCCCAGATACATCGCAATTGCCGCGCCGCGGCCAATGCCGCCGGCCACGAATACCGGTACGTCACGAACAAATGGCAAAATCTCTTGTGCGAGGACACCCGTCGAGACCGGCCCGATATGGCCGCCGGCTTCCATTCCCTCGATGACCAACGCGTCGACGCCGTTGCGAACCAGACGTTTCGCAAGAGCCAACGCCGGCGCAAACGCGAGCACCTTGATACCCGCATCTTTCAACCGACTGATCGCCGAAGCCTGCGGCAAGCCACCCGCCAGAGCGACATGGGTAACGCCATGCGCCGCGCAAGTATCGATAAGCTTGGTGAGCTCCGGATGCATCGTGATGAGATTGACGCCAAACGGGCGATCCGTGCGCTCTGATGTCGCCGCGATTTCCGCGCCAAGCTCCTCCGGCCCCAGCGAGCCACACGCAATAACGCCGAATCCGCCCGCATTGGAAATCGCTGAAACGAGATTGCGATCGGATAGCCAACTCATCGCGCCGCCAAGGATTGCGTAGTCGCTACCTAAGAACTCGCGACCACGCTGCCAGAGTCGATCAAGTTGTTCGGCGGCAGCAGGGTTTGCCGCTTCACTCATTATCGAGACCATATGCCGTGTGCAAAGCGCGCAGGGCGAGTTCGGTATATTCTTCTTCGATCAAGACGCTGACCTTAATCTCAGATGTCGAGATCACTTGGATGTTGATCCCGCGTTCGGCGAGGGTCGCGAACATACGCTGGGCCACCCCGGCATGGCTTCGCATCCCAACACCGATCACCGAAACCTTGGTGACATCTTCATCGGCCTTGAGCTTCTCGTAGCCGACCTCCGGGCGCGCTTTCTCGAGAACCGCGACGGCTCGATCGAGGTGAGAACGTGTGACGGTGAAAGTCAGATCGGTCGATTGATCGCTCTGCGAAATGTTCTGAACGATCATATCGACGTTGATATTGGCATCCGCCAACGGCCCGAATACAGCGGCGGCGACCCCCGGCCGGTCTGCAACCCGGCGCAGCGTAATCTTGGCCTCGTCGCGCGAATAGGCGATGCCGCTAACAATTTCTTTTTCCACAATCTCATCCTCGTCGACAACGAGTGTACCTGGAGTCTCACTGAAACTAGAAAGAACCTGGAGCCTGACACCATAGTTCATCGCAAGCTCCACCGAACGCGTCTGGAGAACTTTGGCGCCGAGCGACGCCGACTCCAGCATCTCTTCGTATGTGATCTTCTCGAGCTTTCTGGCCTTGGTGACGATTCGAGGGTCAGACGTATAGATCCCATCGACATCGGTGAAGATGTCGCACCGGTCTGCGTTCAAGGCCGCCGCGAGGGCGACAGCACTTGTATCCGAGCCGCCTCGGCCAAGGGTGGTGATTCGGTTTTCTGCACTCAGGCCTTGAAACCCGGCGATAACCGCGACTTGTCGTTCGCCGAAGCGCTGGCGAAGCGCCTGAACATCGATGTCCAGAATGCGGGCTGAGCCGTGAGACGAATCGGTGTGGATCGGCAGTTGCCAGCCGAGCCATGACCGGGCGGAAACCCCCATCTCTTGTAGGATAATGGCCAGCAGACCGGCAGTAACCTGCTCGCCCGTCGAGACAACCGCATCATATTCACGCGTATCGTGAAGCGCCGCGGCCTCACCGGTCCATTGAACCAGTTGATTAGTCGTCCCCGCCATCGCTGAAACAACCACGGCAACATCGTTGCCTCGGTCGTATTCCGCCTTGGTTCTCAGCGCCGCATTCCTTATGCGATCAAGGTCGGCAACCGACGTGCCACCAAATTTTTGTACGATTACGGACATAGTACCCGGATTGGACTGGGCAGCCGCCAGCCGCCACGTTGACTACGGTGCCCGAAGTGTTTTCTTGTTCCTGCAGGGGCGCGTATACATATACACGACACCATTCTCAGGCAAGCAAGGCAGCCCTTGTGACGGAGAGCACAGCCACGACCGGAACCTCGATCGACGACACCGAGGTTGATCGATTCAGCAAGATGTCGGCCCTTTGGTGGGACACCGAAGGCCCCTTTCGACCGCTTCACCAGCTTAACCCGGTGCGCCTTCGGTACATTCGGGATCGCCTCTGCCAGCAGTTCGGTCGCGACCCCACGGCCCCGAGACCCCTAGACGGATTGCGCGCCGCCGACATCGGCTGCGGTGGCGGCCTCCTTTGCGAGCCGATGACGCGGTTGGGCGCCAAAATGGTGGGCGTCGACCCATCCGAAGAGAACGTCAGCATTGCGAAGAACCACGCCTCGGCCATGGGCCTGGACATCGACTATGTCCAGGCAACGGCCGAAGATTTGTCGGCGTGGGGAGAAAAGTTTGATGTCGTCCTGAATATGGAGGTCGTCGAACATGTTGCGGATGTACCGGGCTTCCTTTCGGCATGCGGCAGCCTGTTCAAGGACGACGACTCCGCGATGGTCGTTGCAACGCTGAATCGAACGGCCAAAGCGTATCTCTTCGCCATTATCGGCGCCGAGTACGTCCTGGGCTGGCTCCCGCGCGGGACACATGACTGGAACCGCTTCATCCGACCATCCGAACTCCGGCGTTATTTGGCGAGCGGAAACCTGGAGGTCCAAGACCTGAGCGGGATCAGCTACGACCCGATCACGCGCGACTGGCGTCTATCCTCCAGCCTCGCCGTCAACTACATGGGATTCGTGACGCGGCCTTAAGCGTCTTCCTTGGCAGGCCACGGAAGAACACCGAACTCGACACCTTCGTCGCGCAGATCGACTGCCTCATCGGGAGTCATCTCGCCATAGATCTCGCGGTGTTCCGTTTCACCGTAGTGAATCTTCTTTGCCTCTTCGGCAAACTCACTGCCGACATGTTCGAAGTTCTTTTCGACCTGGTCACGAATGGCGCGCGCCATCCGCATGATCTCGCCTGCCTTATCTGAATCGCCCACGGCGGCGGGCACCGGAGCAGAAGACACCGGCGTGGCGTGCTCGGCGCCGGTCGCGACATTAGGCTTCATCAGGGATTTCTCTAATTCTGTATTACCGCAAATCGGGCACGCAAGCTCGCCAGCCTGAAGCTGTTCTTGATAGGCGTCACTGTTTGAGAACCAAGCCTCAAAAACATGATCGTGCGCGCAGCGAAGATCGAACGAAATCATACCGGGTCGTGCCCTTGGTGTGCCTTTTCATCGATATAGAACGGACCTCTGGTTTTCAAGAGGACCGACACCTTGGGGGCCTCGGCAAGCAACAAGACCTAAACCGTTGGCACTTCGAACACCGGCCCGGTGTTCCAGGCTGTAATCGATTGCCGTGCCTTGGTCACCTTCGCGAGGTCGAGATTTGCGTAGGTCACGCCACATGCTTCTCCCGCATCGAGAATAACCTCGCCCCACGGCGTGACAACCATGGAATGCCCGTAGGTATTCCTCCTCGCCGGATGGCTCCCGACTTGTGCCGGCGCCACGATGAAGGCGCCGGTTTCGATCGCCCGAGCACGAAGCAACACGGACCAGTGCGCTCGGCCAGTGGTTGCAGTAAATGCGGAAGGAACGGTGATGACCTGGGCACCGACTTGCCCCAACGCGCGATACAATGCGGGGAACCTGATGTCGTAACAGATCGTCATGCCAAGCTTCGCCCCTGGGAGATCGACCGCGACCGCCGTCGATCCGGGCCGGTAATTACGTGACTCTTGGTACGACTCGCCACCCGGCAACGTGACGTCGAACATGTGGATCTTGTCGTAGCGGGCCGCAATCACGCCGTCGGGATTAAACAGGAGAGACCGATTGAAAATGCGTCCATCGCCAGCGGCGACTCCAATCGATCCGGCGAGGACCCAGCGGCGCACCGTCGCTGCGAGGTCGGAAAAATGAGCGACCGCCGGATGTTCGTCCTCTGCGACCGCATGCTCGAGCAATTGGGCGCGATCTGCCGCCATCAGCGCGACGTTTTCCGGCGTTGTAATCAGCTCTGCCTGGGCCGCGGCGGCCTCTCTGACACCCTCGCTAACGCGCGTAAGGTTTACGGCCATATCGTCGCCGGCACAGACCTGTACGCAGGCGACTTTCATTCTGAATTGATCTAAGCGGCTGGACGCGAGAGCAGGTCGTCAAGCCGGCCCTCGCGCTCAAGCGCATAGAGCTCGTCACAACCGCCGATGCCATCACCGTTGATGAAGATTTGCGGCACCGTGTAGCGGCCATCCGCCCGATCCGACATTTCTTGACGCTTTGCATTGCTAAACGTTACGTCGACCTCGTTGTAGTCGACCCCCTTTTTCTTGAGGAGGTTTTTCGCCCGCGCGCAAAACCCGCACATCATTGTCGTATAGATTTCAATTTCCGCCATGGGATCGCTACCGCTGCAGGTTGGAACAAGATCACTTAGATTAGGGGTCTCGGCATTTGCGGCGCAACCGGCGCCGCCACTTAGGCAAACAATTTCAGGTGACCTAGATCACGCGGGCGAGCGTCAGCACATCGACCTGCGCGGCACCCGCCCGGAGCAGAGCGCGGGTACAAGCGGACACGGTGGCGCCCGTCGTCAGAACGTCATCAATCAAGAGGAGGCGACGTCCTTCAAGCTGCGGGCCGACCGCCGAGGTTGGGGCAATGACACCTCGAACATTCCGGTCTCGCCCCTTGCGACCGAGACCGTTCTGACTGGCCGTGTGCCGGGTGCGCCGGAGGGCATTGCTTTGAACCTCAATGGCGCAGGTCGCGCCAAGTGTGTTGGCAAGAACCGCGGCCTGATTGTAGCGCCGTCGGCGCAGCCGCCGGGGGTGCAGCGGCACCGGCACCAAACCATGGGCATCGCCAATGAGGTCGCTGCCTGCATGCCGCATCCACGACGCCATGATCGGGGCCAGACCCAATCGGTCGCCGTGTTTGAATGAAAGGATGAGGGCACGCGATACGTCGTCGTAGGTCATCGCCGCGCGCGCACGCCCGAAGGGTGGCGACTGCGCAACGCGCGCGCCGCACCACGCATCCGCGCCAACGTCGTAGTCAAACGGCAAACCGCACCGCTCACATAGTGGCGCCGCGATGAAGTGCGCGTTGGGCCAGCAAGTCGTGCAAAGGCCGGCATTTTGAACAAACACCCCGCAGACCGCGCACTGGCGCGGCACAAGCAGATCCATCACCGCGTTCACGGCGCCCCAACCGAGGTGGCGAGGTGCCTTGATCATGCCCCCGCTAAGGATAGCGGGGGCTTCTTTTCTAGACCTCGAGAACGACCTTGCCGAAGAACTTGCGGCTTGCGATCAGGTCGTGCGCGGCCTTCATGTCCTTGAGAGGGAGGATCTGCTCGATCACCGGTCGTAATTTGCCCTCTTTGACCAACTTGAGAACCATTTGGTTGGTCGAGACCGGGGCAAAATGTGTTGACGTCATGGTCAATTGCTTGCGGAAGAACTCGATCATGTCGATCTCAACTTTTTCTCCGGCGTGCGCGCCGGCGGTCGACAGGCGACCGTTCAAGCAGAGCGCTTCAAGACTTTGCTGCAGGATGTTTCCGCCAACACACTCAATGACGACATCGGCACCGCGGCCATCGGTCATCTTCATGACCTCGTCGACGATACTTTGCTTTGAATAGTTGATCGCCTCGGATGCACCCAGCTGCCGTGCTCGATCGAGCTTGTCATCCGACCCGGCGGTCGCAATGACGCGGGCACCCGCAAGCATCGCGATTTGGACTGCTGCTGAGCCGACGCCAGATCCGGCCGCATTGACGACCACGTCCTCGCCTTGTTTGACCTTTCCTTTGGTTACGACGAGTTCCCAAGCTGTCGCCATCGCAACCTGAGTTGCTGCGGCGTCGAGGTCGGAAAGCCCATCGGGGATGCGAATTACGTTCGGCTCGGTCACCTTGACGTACTCGGCATACGTGCCCCAGCTGGTTACCCCGAGTTTGTCGAAATCCAGACAGATATTGTCCATGCCCAAGGCGCAATTGCAGATTTCCCGGCGGCACTGTCCTGAAGAAGTGGTGAGCTGCGGCATGACGCGGTCTCCGACGCTAAACGCCGTCACGCCCGATCCAACCTCGGCCACCACGCCAGCGCCTTCGACGCCGAGAATGTGCGGCATCTTGAGCGAGAGGTAACCCGAAATATCGCCCCGGACGTCGAGGTCAAAGTGGTTCAAACCCACCGTCTTCAGGTTGATCAAAACCTCGCCGGGCCCAATTTTCGGCGTGTCGATATCTTCGTACGTTAGAACGTCGGACGGACCGCATTCGTGAATAACAATCGCTTTCATGTCTTCGCCGCTAGCAAAACCCGGAAAGTCGCCACCTTAACAGCAAACATTCCGAAATGTAGTAGGATCACGGCCGCGACACCCCGCGCCGCGTGCTTCGAGGCCCATGACCGATTCCGTTGTTTTTGACCGCGCGTCCGTCGTCCGCAATCGATTGCGGGCGCACAGCGAAAACTTCCTGGTTGATGAGATCGCCGCGCGCCTCGCCGACCGACTCCTCGACATCCAACGCACCTTTCCCGAAATGCTCGACTTCAGCGGACAGCCCGGACTTAGCAAACAGTTATCGACCTCCGGCGTCGCCGCCTCCCGCGGCATCGAGACGGTTTTTACGCTCGTCGGCACCGCAGCTTTTGCAACGCGAGAGAACACCATGGTCGCAAGCGCCGAGGCTCTTCCGGTGGCAGCCCAAAGAGTCGATCTCGCGATGAGCGTCATGGCCTTGCATTGGGCAAACGACCTTCCGGGCACCCTTGTCCAAGTGCGCCGGGTGCTGAAACGGGACGGATTGCTTCTCGCCGCCTTTCTCGGTGGCGACACCCTAATGGAACTCCGCGAATGCCTCGGCGCCGCGGAGATCGACGTCTCGGGGGGGATCAGTCCGCGGGTTATTCCGTTCGTGGACCTGCGTGATGCGGGTGGATTGCTGCAGCGGGCCGGATTTGCCTTACCGGTTGCCGATCAGGACAGAATCAATGTGACCTACGCTTCGCCCGTAGCCTTAATGCACGACCTTCGAGCAATGGGCGAAACAAACGCACTCACGCAGCGACGAAAGCAGTTCACTTCGCGAAAGGTGTTTGCACGAGCCAGCGCGCTATACGAACAGCGATACGCAAAGAGCGGACGCATCAACGCCACCTTTGACGTGATCTATCTCACCGGCTGGGCACCGCACGAATCGCAACAGAAGCCGCTGCGGCCGGGTAGCGCGACAACGCGATTGGCCGAAGCGCTTGAGGCCGAAGAGCAGCCCACCGGTGATAAGGCAGATCCGACGCCGCTAAAGAAAATCCCTTAGCATTGCGACGAGCGGAACGTCGGCTGCCGGCATCGCCAGATCAGCCAGATCTTTCATGGCGACCCACTTGAGTACCTGACCCTCGCGCCCCTCCGGTCTGCCGTCCCAAACCCGGCAAACGTAGAGCGGCATCAAGAGGTGAAACGTGTCGTAGCGATGAGACGCGAAGCAAAAAGGCGCAAGGCAGCTTTGCTCGGTGTTGATGCCGAGTTCCTCGCCGAGTTCGCGGATGAGGGCGGCCTCGGGCGATTCACCCGCGGCAATTTTTCCGCCGGGAAACTCCCACAAGCCGGCCATGGACTTTCCTGCCGGTCGTTTGGCCATCAGAACGCGGTCATCTCCATCCAAAAGCGCAACCGCAACCACCGTGAGGATAGGCACCGCCTCGCCTTGGGCCGCCTGCCAACGCTCGGACTCGAGCGTCATCAAGATCGATTTCCTCACCGACTCCCGTGCCGGATACCACGCATCGACGGCGCCAACGGCGTGAAAACCAAGCTTCTCCAAGACCCAGCGCGAGGCGGCATTGTCCACATAGATGGAGGCCGTCAGCCGATCCAGCGCCAGGCCTTCAAAGCAATAGGGGAGCATCGCCCCGACTGCCTCTGTGGCGAAGCCTTGCCCCCAGCTGTGACGGCCGAGCCAATACCCGATCTCGCCCACAGTCGTGCCGTCGGGCAGTTCATCGGGCCGCACGCCGACGCAGCCAATGAGCGTTTTGGTGGCTCGGTCTTCGATGACGAAGGCGTCCCCGACCGGTAGATCCCCCACGCCATTTGCCGAGTCGATGAAGGAAATCGCGTCGGCAAGTTGATACGGGAACGGCACATGCGACAGAAAGGAGACGACGGTCGGTTCGTTGAGCAACTCAGTCAGTTGTGGCGCATCGGTGGGTTGCGGCGGGCGAAGCGTCAACCGATTGCTAGCAATCGGCGGCATTTTCATGCCGATTTCACGAGGTCGTAACGAAGCACCTTGCGACTTTCGTGATTCGGCGCCGACTCGTCGAGGCCGCGATAGGCAAAACCGAGCCGCGAGAGCACGCGCGTGGACGAGGGGTTTCCCATGAAAACGAAAGCAACGATGTGGCACATATTTAGCGCCCTGTGCCCGAAGTCGACGGCGGCGCCCACGGCCTCCGTTGCGTAACCTTGGCCCCAATAACCCCGTGCCAACCAATATCCGAGTTCAAACGCGCGCTCGCGCGGGATCAACCCGAGGCCCCCGATGAACGCGCCGTCCTCCCGTCGCTCGATGGCGAGGCGGCATCCGACGATCTTGCCCGGCGGGTTTCGGACGCAGTCTTTGATCCATGCCTCGGCATGGCTCGTGTCGTAGGGATGGGGGACGAAGGCGAGCTGCTTCGAAACCTGCGGGTCGGTCAGCTGCGCCACCAAAGACTCTTTGTCCGTGGCGTCGAAGGTTCGGAGCCGAAGACGCTCGGTCTCAAGGGGAATGAGGCTTTTCGCTTGTACGTTCATCGTGCGTCGCGGCGCGCACCCTTCAGGACCGATAATCCGCGTTGATGCGGACATAGGCCTCGGTGAAGTCACACGTCCAAACGGTAAAACGAGACTGACCGACGCCGACATCGACGGCGATGCTGATCTCTGAGTTCTTCATGTAAGTCGCCACCACAGATTCTTCATAGTTTGGCGCCCGGACCCCGTTCTCGGCCACGAGATGCTCGCCGAAGCTAATGCACAGGCGATCACGATCCGCGGCTTCGCCAGCCTTGCCGACCGCCATCACGATTCGTCCCCAGTTCGGGTCCTCTCCAGCAATCGCGGTTTTGACAAGCGGCGAATTGGCCACAGCGAGACCGATGCGACGCGCCGCGCGCTTGGACTTCGCGCCCGAAATATCGATCCGCACAAACTTTGAGGCACCTTCACCGTCGCGCACGATCTGGTGCGCAAGATCGCTCATGAGATCACGCAACGCACGACGGAACCCGCGAAGGTGTGGGCTCTTGCTGTCTGAGATTTCCGGATGCGCCGCGCCGGCGCCGGTCGCAAAGGCCAGCACCGTGTCACTCGTCGATGTATCGCTGTCGACGGTCATGGCGTTGAAGGAGAGAGCGTTTGCGTTTGCCAGTTCGGCCTGCAGCACGTCACCGGCGATTGTCGCGTCGGTAAAGACATAGGCCAGCATCGTTCCCATGTCCGGTGCGATCATCCCCGAGCCCTTAGCAATCCCGTTGAGATTGAATGGCGCGTCACCGATCGAAAACGACCGTGTCGCGACCTTGGCAAAGGTATCTGTGGTCCTGATCGCCTCCGCGGCCGCAAGCCAGTTTTCCTCGCCTAGGCCCTGCTTCAACGTTTCGACAACCGAGAGGACCTTGCCGGTGGGGAGCTTTTCACCAATCACCCCGGTCGAACTCGCGAAGACCTCGTCTGCCCGGCAACCCAGCGCCTTGGCGACCGCCGCTGTGGTGGCGGCAACGGCGCGGACACCTTCGTAGCCGGTAAAGGCGTTCGCATTGCCCGAGTTGACCACGAGGCCGCGAGCGCCGCCTTTACGCAAGATATCGCGGCACCAATGAACGGGTGCGGAAGCGGTCTTGGATTTGGTGAATACGCCCGCAACGGAGGTCCCTGCCGGCAAAGCAACCAGCAAAACATCGGCACGGTCGTAGGAAATGCCGGCGCTGGTCGCCGCCAGACGCACACCCGCAATGGGCGGCATGGTTGGCGTCCCAACCGGCGCAAGCGGTGATCGCGGAAGTCCTCGGGCCATAACGAGCGAAGCTTAACGGCGTGTTGAGACGCCCGGCAATAGACGGCGGCTAGTTCTCGGTTGGGTTGCCGTTGGCATCGAAGGTTTCGATGGTGACGCCCTCGCGGGCCTCCGCGAGCACTTCGCCCAATATTTCTTCCTCAAGCTGTTCGGTGAGTTCTCCGCGTACTTCATCCAAAGTCGGCGGCGAGGCTTGGCGACGGTCGGTTAGCTTGATGACGTGCCAGCCGAACTGAGTTTGAACCGGGTCCGACACTTCGTCGATCTCGAGCGCAAAGGCTGCCTCGGCAAAGGTTGGGACCATTTGCCCCTTCTCGAAGAATCCGAGATCGCCGCCAGAGGTGGCCGATGGGCCGGTTGATTCGCGCCGAGCAATCTCGGCAAAGTCACCTCCGCCCCGAACCTCGTCGGCGATCGCCTGGGCGTTCTCCTTGGCCTCAACCAGGATATGGCTGGCCCGCACTTCTTCGGCCGGCGGGTTCGCAGCGACAAAGGCGTCGTAGGCCTCGGTGATACGCGCCTCCGTGAGCCGCGCCTCGACTTGCGCGCCGAGATACACGTTTTGAAGAATGCGCGCCGCCACAACTTCTAGCTGGCGCTTGTATTCCTCTTGGTCCTGGGTCCCCGCCGAGCGCGCCAACCGTGCGATCAAGCGCGTATTGACGAGTTCGTTAATGACAAGGGGCTCAATCTGATCACGTGGTGCCGCCCGAACCTGTTCCGGAAGCTGGCTAATGAACGCCTCGATGTCCGACTGGCGGATTTCTTCCCCAGCGAATTTGGCGCGAATTCGGTCCTGATCCGACCCTTGGGCGAGGGCCAAAGATCCCGAGCCGATAAGTGCCAAAGTGATTAGTACGCCTACAAAACGGGCGGGTATCAGGAGCTTCATCGGGTCCTCGGTGGTCGTAGTTTCAGGAAAGCGAACGTTTTGTAGCACGTGATCTCATGAGAACTTGGCATTTTTCCCGTGTGCTGCCGTTCACGACCGATTGACCGGCGCCCTTTCCCGCTTGGTCGGTCCGTTGACAGGGCCATTGGCGGTCCTTATTTCTCGTTTGGCGCCCAAACGGGCGCCGACGCTCCTATCACAGCAATTATGAGGATTTCTGGATGATCGGCGGACTTGCCAGACGCCTGTTCGGCACGGCAAATGATCGCATCGTTCGCGAACTTTCGACGGTCGTTGACCATATCAACGGTCTCGAAGAATCGATCATCCCGCTCACCGACGAGCAACTCGCAGCGCGGACCGCTGAGTTTCGGGAGCGGCTGGCCAACGGTGAGACCCTGGGCAGCATCCTGCCAGAGGCATTTGCGACAGTTCGAGAGGCAGCGAAGCGGACGCTCGGCGAGCGACACTACGACGTTCAGCTTATCGGCGGCATGGTTTTACACCAGGGCAAGATCGCCGAGATGCGGACCGGCGAAGGCAAGACGTTAGTCTCCACCCTTCCCGTCTACCTCAATGCGTTGGCCGGTAAAGGCGTCCATGTCGTTACCGTGAACGATTATCTCGCCGCACGCGACGCCGCCTGGATGGGCGAGATTTACGACTTTCTTGGTCTGTCGGTCGGGGTCATCACTCATGGGCTGAGCGACGATGAGCGGCGCCAGCAATACCAGGCGGACATTACATACGGCACCAACAACGAATTCGGCTTCGACTATCTACGTGACAACATGAAGTTCGAGCTTTCGTCGATGGTGCAACGCAAGTTCAACTTCGCGATCGTTGATGAGGTGGACTCGATCCTGATCGATGAAGCGCGAACACCGCTCATCATTTCTGGACCTGCCGAACAAAGCTCTGATCTTTATCTACAACTCGATGCCGTCATCCCGAAACTCATTCCCGATGACTATGAATTGGATGAGAAGGCGCGGACGGTTGTGCTCTCCGACCAAGGTGTCGAGCATATGGAGCAGCTCCTGCGCGATGCGGACCTGCTCAAAGGCGCCACCCTTTACGACATCGAGAACGTCACTGTCGTCCATCACGCCAATCAGGCATTGCGCGCCCATCGTCTCTTCCAGAAAGACAAGGACTACATCGTCAAAGACGACAAGGTGATCATCATCGACGAGTTTACCGGTCGGGCCCTTGAAGGGCGCCGGTATTCGGAGGGATTGCACCAGGCCCTTGAAGCCAAAGAACGGGTCTCGATTCAACAAGAGAACCAGACTCTCGCCTCGATCACCTTTCAGAACTACTTCCGTATGTACCCCAAATTGGCGGGCATGACGGGCACGGCGGCGACAGAAGCCGAAGAATTCCACGACATCTACAAGCTCGAAGTCGTCGAAGTGCCGACCCACCAACCCATGGTGCGCAAAGACGAAGACGACGAGGTCTACCGCAACGGGACCGAAAAGATGAATGCGCTCATCGACTTGGTAGAGGAGTGCCAAAAGAACGGTCAGCCTTGTCTCGTGGGCACGGTTTCGATCGAGAAATCCGAAGTGTTGGCCGCAGCGCTCAAGAAACGAAATGTGCCGCACCGCGTCTTGAATGCTCGCTATCACGAACAAGAAGCGCAAATCATTGCCCAAGCGGGTCGGCTTGGGGCCGTGACCATCGCCACCAACATGGCCGGCCGGGGCACCGACATCAAACTTGGGGGTAATGTCGAGATGCGGGTTGCTAACGAAATCGACGATGGCGCTTCCGAAGCGGATCGCGCTGCAGCGATAGAACGCATCACGGAAGAGGTCGAGAAAGAAAAACAAGCCGTCATGGCCAACGGTGGTCTCTACGTTATCGGCACCGAGCGGCATGAAAGCCGTCGTATCGACAACCAGTTGCGCGGTCGGTCAGGCCGGCAGGGCGACCCTGGGCAATCCAAGTTCTTTCTTTCGCTCGAAGACGATCTCATGCGGATTTTCGGATCCGAGCGCATGGACGGCATGTTGCGCCGCCTGGGACTTAAAGAGGGCGAGGCGATCGTCCACCCCTGGATCAACAAAGCCCTAGAGAAAGCTCAACAAAAAGTCGAAGCCCGCAACTTCGACATTCGTAAGAACCTTCTGAAGTTCGACGACGTGATGAACGATCAACGCAAGGTGATCTACGACCAGCGCATCGACCTGATGGAGAGCAACGACGTCTCCGAAACATTCAAAGACATGCGCGACCAAGTCATCGAAGATCTCGTCGCGACTCACATCCCCGAAAAGGCCTATGCCGAGCAATGGGAGACTGAGACGCTCGCGTTGGAAGCGAAACGGATTTTCGCGCTGGATCTGCCGATCGAAGAGTGGGCCGCCGAAGAAGGCATTGCCGACGAAGAAATCAAGCACCGCCTCACGGACGCGGTAAACAGGCGATTTGCCGAAAAAG
>CALJDF010000048.1 GCA_938023835.1 uncultured Alphaproteobacteria bacterium | reverse complement strand
TTTGCTTACGTCGCCGCAAGGGACGAGGGGCTGGTGATCGTCGATGTCGAAAATCCAGAAGAGCCATTCGTCTACCAAGCGTTTACCGCCGACGGGCAGATCACCGACGCCCATGACGTGGTGGTCGCCCATACCAATGCCTCGGCGTTCGCTTATGTCGCCGACGGGCGCAACGGACTGCGGGTGATCCAGCTAACCTCGCCGGATAGCCAGCCCGGGTTTTACGGCTTTAGCCCCGACCCGAAACCGGAACTGGTCGCAACCTACAAAACGCGTTGGCCGGCGCTCTCTATGTCGAAGGGCTTGGACCGCGACCGCGGTGTGGATGAAACCGGCGGCCAGATTGCGGTCTTCGGACGGTTGGGCTCGCGCCCCTTCAACCTCAAGGAACAGCAAAAGCTGTATCTCAACGAAGATGGGTCGGTGTGGACTGTCGAAGATGAGGTCCAACTCGACGACTTCGTTGCGGGCAAGCCGCGGCGTCAGGCGCAAGATACGGGTCGCGCAACCCAGTAGCCGCCGGGGCGGACACCGTTAGCGCAAAGAAAAAGCCCGCCGTTTCCGGCGGGCTTTTCTGTGGACATCGTCGCGACGCTTAGCGGACGCTTTGTTGGAACCCGCGGAGCGAGGCCACGAAGGTCTGTGGGCGGTACTTCTCGTCGTCGTCGACCGCTTCGAAGACCTTGTCGAGCGCGGTATTGATCGCATCCATCTGGTCTTTCTTGAGGGCGCCGACATTTTGCATGGCAGTGACGATCGTACCGATCGCCATGCTCGCCTGCTCGGCACCGGCATAGTCGACATATTCGCCGCTGAGCCCGTTAGCCACGATGCCGTCGAGCAACACTTTCATATCCTCGGCCTTGAAGTCCCGCTGGGCGAAGAGGTTGATAAGCTGCGCGGTGACGCCCTTGAGCGCCCGCGCCGCGCCGAGCATTGCGCTGTGGTCGGCGCGAGTCGCGGTGTGCAGGGCGTTCGTGCGGTCCCGCAATTGGCGCCCGAGGCCTGGATCAACCTGGTCGGTGATCACCTGCAGCATCAGCAAATTGGCATCGTTGAAGCGTGGAGTACCTGGACCCAGTGCCGCCGTACCGGTGCGCGGCGCCCATTCCAGAGCGCTCATGGGGCTGTGGCACGCATGGCAATCGAACGCGACGAGTTCGGGGAACAGCCCGTCCATGCCGCGTTTCGGGTCGAGCATGGTGTCGAGAATAACGTTGATCGACATCGCCTGACCGATGGCCCAGGTCTGGATCCCATTGGCGGCTTGTTTACGCTGGCGGTAATCCCGGTCGACGGTGAAATGCGCGGGTTGCAGTGCCGTGAATGTGTCGAGCTCGAAGCTCATGCGCGGATGACCGGCCCCCATGATGCGGTGCGATACAAATCGGGTATCGTCGCCGAAGTGGCATGACAGGCAGAGCCGCGCTCGTGCCACCGGGTCGTCCGTGGGGTAGAGACCGTTCTGAATGTTGTTGGCGTGGGTTGCCGTCGGCACGATATGGCTGCCGATCCAGCGCCCGGCGCCACCATGGCAGGATTCGCAACTGACCCCGTCGGTCACCTGGAACGTCACATACTGCTTGTCTTTTGGCGGGTTGTCGGCATGGCAGTCAAGACAAAGGTCGGCTGTATGTGCGGCCTCAAGGCCAAGGTTCCGCGCGATCCGTTTCGAGCGATCGTTGAGCAGCACTTCGTAGGCTTTGTGGTGCTGGTCTTTTTGCTGCCACGTGACGAATTCGTTTTGGAGCACGTTGGAACCAGGCAGGGGCGCTGCGGCGCCGTGGCAGGTGCTCCCGGCGCACGATGCGACGCCGAGGTGAAGCTCGCCGTCTGCGATCGGCATCTTTGGTGCCTGCTGCGCCGATCCGCTTGACGAAACGAATGCCACGCTCGCAACGGTTGCCAAAACAAGTGTCAGAACTCGAGCCCTGCCCAACATCGTGCCTCCCCTCTGCCCCTGCGTTCCTGAACTGGACGCTGGTTTATGTCGTCCCGTCACCCGCTCCGGTGCGCCGACCGACCGTTATTGGCGTCAAGCTTAGGGCACCAATCGGACATATTCGAGGGCAATGTCGGGCTTATTGGCCTTGACGAGGGTCATCTTCCTTGATCCTGGTGGCGCCCGCGGCTGCGGGCGATATCGTCCAGCCGGGCAAATGCCGCGGCCGCCTCGCGGTCGCCGGGGCGCATTTCCGCAACCACGCTCCAGGCTTCCACTGCCTCAAGAAACCGCCCCAAATCCATGAAGGCGCGGCCCAATTCGCGCCAGCTTTCGGAATCGGCCGGGGCCACGGCCACCTTGGCTTGGAGCGCCCGCACCCGGACCTCAAGCGCGCTGTCCTGGGTGGCTCCCGTTGCCGGGGGCGGACTGCGCTGCTGGAGCGCGTCATACCAAGCGCCGCTGCCAGCAATCACGCCGACCACAACGACAGCTGCCATAATCAAGAGCAGGCTTTTTCGGTTCACGGTGTTTTTTCGGATACCATAGGTCGGTATGCCATCACACCAGACGAAGAACACCGGGGTCAAATGCGCGATGATTTCGCATGACGGATTTCATGACTGACACCGGTGCGGTGTTCTTGTTGGCGGCGGGTCCTTTTGTCGGCAGCTTTATCGCGACAATGGCGGTGCGCTGGCCCGAAGGCCTGTCGATCCTGTCCGGCCGATCGACCTGCCGCAGCTGTGCGATGCGATTGGCGTGGTTCGATCTTGTCCCCGTGCTGAGTTGGCTCGCCCGGCGTGGGCGCTGCGGCACTTGTGGGGCGCGGATCGCGCTTGTCTATCCACTGACCGAAATGGTGGCGCTCGGCATCGGAATCTGGGCGGTCACCCAGTTTGGCGGGCGCGATCTTGTATTGGCTTGTGTGCTGGGGTGGACGTTGCTGGCGCTTGCCGTGATCGACATGCGAACGATGCTGCTCCCGGACCTTTTGACCGCACCGATCTTTTTGCTGGGGCTTGTCGTGGCGGGGATCGAGGGGCGGCTGGGTGACTCGATTGCCGGTGCGCTGCTGGGGTTCACGGTCTTTGCTCTGATCGCGATGGCCTATCGCCGGTGGCGGGGCCGCGACGGTCTCGGGCTGGGCGATGCCAAGCTGTTGGGGGCGGCGGGGGCCTGGGTTGGCTGGGCTGGGTTGCCCAGTATCGTCTTGTTGGCGAGCGTCGCTGCGTTGATTGTCGCGCTGCCGACGGCAATTCGGGTTGCGGAGGGTGTCGGTCGGCGCGAGATCGCGTTCGGCCCTTATCTTGCCGGCGCGACCTGGATCACCGTGATGTATGGGCCGTTGATGCTGACATGAATCAGCAACTGATACGCGTCTTGATGGATCGCGGCACCTTGAACGAGCGCGACTTGGCCCGCGCAGAGCTTGTCGTGCAGGGCAGCGGCGAGCCGTTGCATCGAATTCTCTGCCGCCTTGGTCTTGTCGCCGAGGAGGAGGTCGCGCGTGGTCTCGCGGAATGTTTGTCGCTGCCGGTCGCCGGATCGGGCGACTATCCCGATGCGGCGCTCTTTGCCGACCGGCTGCGGGCAGACTTCTTGCGCACCTACCGCGTGCTGCCGCTCCGAGACACCGCCGAGGCGGTTGTTGTCGCAATGGCGGACCCGCTAGATGACGAAACCCGTCGCGCCCTCGAGTTGCAACTCGATAAGCCGGTGCAGGTTGTCGTCGCGGTTCCCGCCGAATTGGACCGTCGCCTAGAGGCGATATACGGCACCGTTTTGCCTGACAC
This sequence comes from uncultured Alphaproteobacteria bacterium, assembly GCA_938023835.1. Taxonomy (GTDB): domain Bacteria; phylum Pseudomonadota; class Alphaproteobacteria; order SHVP01; family SHVP01; genus CALJDF01. The sequence goes on along the minus strand of CALJDF010000048.1, from coordinate 4,558 downwards.
GGCACCGTCGGTTGCGCCGGCAGGCGACCTCGAGCGTCTTCGCGAAATGGCCAGCGATAAGCCGGTCATCCGGCGGGTCAACCAATTGCTTGAACGCGCCGTGGCGGCGCGGGCCTCCGATATACATTTGGAGCCGCAAGAGGATGGGCTGCGATTGCGCCATCGGATCGACGGCGAGTTGCGCGATATCGAATTGCTGCCAGCAGACGATCATGCCGCCATCGTTAGCCGCGTGAAGATCCTCGGCAATCTCGACATTGTCGAGCGGCGTTTGCCGCAGGATGGCCGGGCTCGGGTCAATGTCGAGGGCCGGGCGATCGATGTGCGGATCTCCTGCCTACCGGCAATGCATGGTGAAGGCATCGTCCTGCGCTTGCTCGACAAGGCCAATGCGCCGTTGACGCTGCCCCAGCTCGGGTTCGACCCGAATGTCGCGACGCGATTAACCGAGGTTCTGGGCGCCAACCAGGGGATATTTCTGGTCACGGGTCCGACCGGTAGCGGCAAGACGACGACCCTCTACGCGCTGCTGCAACGCCTCAATGATCCGGCCCGCAAACTGCTGACCATTGAGGACCCGGTTGAGTATGCGCTCCCTGGCGTGCACCAGATGCAAGTGCGGCCCCGCATCGGCCTGGAGTTCGCCAATGTGTTGCGCTCGGTCCTGCGGCACGATCCGGATGTCATCATGGTGGGTGAGATCCGCGATCTCGACACGGCGGCGATGGCAATTCAGGCGGCGTTGACCGGTCATCTCGTGCTGTCGACGCTTCACACAAACGACGCGGCCAGTGCGGTAACGCGTCTGGCCGACATGGGCGTGGAACCCTACCTCATGGCGTCAGCGGTGCATGGGGTAATGGCGCAGCGGCTTGTCCGCACGTTGTGCCCGCACTGCCGTGGGGCGCACGAAGGTGGTGCTGCTGCCTTGCGTGCGATCGACCCCGGTCTTGCCGACGCATTGCCGGGGGCGACGATCTACCAACCCCAGGGCTGCGATGCCTGCGACGGCACCGGCTTTGCCGGGCGCGAGGCGATCGCCGAATTGATTGCCGTTGATGCACCGATGCGTGCGGCGATTTTGGCGGGCGCCGATGCCGATCGCATTGCCGGCTTGGCGCGGGAGGTCGGAAGCGACGCGATCCGGCGAGACGGCCTACGAAAAGCTGCTGCCGGACTTACCTCGATCGACGAAGTCTTGCGCGCCGTGGGTGACGCGTAATGGCGCGATTCCGATACCGTGCAGTCGGCAATGACGGCGCGGTCAGCGAGGACGTGATCGAAGCATCGGATCGTGCGGCGGCGATTGCAGAGCTGCGCAAAGCGGAGCGGCTGCCGGTCGAAATCGCACCCGATTGCGGTGTTTCGCTGGACGCAAAGACCATACGGCCCCGGTTGGGCACGCGACGCACCACGGGGCGCAACGCGCAAGTCCGTTTCACTCGCGAATTGGCGACGATGATCGGGGCTGACGTTTCGGTGGATCGTGCCTTGGAGGTGTTGGCGCAAACCACGTCCGATGCCGCGCTGGCCGCGGTGGCTGGCGCTATGCGGCGCCGGGTGCGGGAAGGTCAAAGCTTGGCCCAAACGGCCGCCGACCATCCCGCAATCTTCTCGCCCTTCTATTGTGCGACGTTGCGCGCCGGTGAAGCAGGCGGTCGACTGGCGGAGGCCTTGGCATCGCTAGCGCGTTACCAAGAGCGCATGAATCAATTGGTCAACACCGTCCAGTCGGCGCTGATCTACCCGACGCTGTTGGCTTTGGCGGCGCTTGTTTCGTTGGTTGTGTTGCTGGTTTATGTCGTGCCGCAGTTCGATCAGTTGTTTCGCGAAGCGGCGGCGCCGTTGCCCCGGGGGACGCGGGCCGTGGTCGGTGTCTCGCAGTTTGTCGTTGACTACGGCTGGTTGGTTTTGCTGATTGCGCTTGGCCTATGGCTTTATGTCCGGTTGAACTGGCGGCGGGCCGGGATCGGGCGTCGGTTCGACCGAATGGTTTTGCGCTGGCCTCTTTTTGGTGACGTGGTACGTCGGCTCGAGACCGAGCGGTTTGCTTACGCGTTGGCCGCGCTGCTACGGAACGGCGTGTTGTTACATGAAGCCCTTGCGCTTGCGGCCGACGCAGCGCGCAACGCGGTGTTTGCCAACACGATCCGGCGCAGCACCGAGGCCGTCAAAGGCGGCGCGACGCTGGCCGCCGCGTTGGCGCAAGGGCGCACGTTTCCAACCGTTGCGCTGGAATTGGTGCGCGTCGGCGAAGAGGGCGGTCGCCTGGTTGAGATGCTGGACCGCTTGGCCGTTAGCAATGCGGCCGAGGTTGAAACTGCGATCAAGCGGTTCGTTGCAATCCTCGAACCCAGCCTTATCGTTGTCATCGGAGTCGTTGTCGGGGCGATCATTTTGTCGCTCGTCTCGGCCATTGCGGGGATCAATGCACTTGCCTTTTAGTCGTCGGGATCGCCAAGCCGGCTTTACGTTAATCGAGCTTCTCGTCGTTCTGGTGATTCTGGGACTCATCATCGGGATCGCCGCACCGCGCGCGGTCAATTTTTTGTCGCGCGCCAAAGCCGATGTCGCGAAGATTCAAATCGAGAGTTTTGCAACCGCCCTGGACTTGTACCAACTCGACGTCGGGCGCTATCCGGCGACCCGAGAAGGTCTCGGTGCGTTGATCGCACCGCCAAGCGGCGCCGAGCGGTGGAATGGCCCGTATCTACGCGCCGATGCCGTGCCGTTGGACCCATGGGACCGCGCCTATCGCTATGAAGCGCCGGGCGACAAGGGCAAACCCTATCGCCTCTTGTCACTGGGCGCCGATGGTCAGCCAGGTGGCGAGGGAGAGGATGCGGACATCGCGAACTAACGTGCCGCCGCGGGTACGACGGCGGGCGTCGGGCTTCACGCTGATCGAGCTGCTCGTCGTCCTGACGATTGTGGCGCTTACCGCTGCGGTTGTGGCACCGGCACTCGGCACGGCGGTCGGGTTCGGTCGACTACGCGGTGAAACCGGCACGCTGGTCTCGGGTTTGCGGGAGGCGCGCGCCCAAGCGATGACGACCGGACATAGCGTTGATGTCGTGTTGGACGGCGCCCAATGGCGCATTGACGACGACAGCCACCGGGTCGCGCCCGGTGTTGGGATCGCATTCGATGTCCCGCCGGCGGGCGAGGGGGCACAAGGTCCGTTTATCCGGTTCTTTCCAGATGGGCGCTCGACCGGTGGCGTGATTCATGTGCGGCGGGACGACCAGACCAGAACGATCCAAGTTGATTGGATCACCGGGCATGCGCATCAAACGCCCTGACGCAGGCTTCACGTTGGTCGAGGTAGTCGTGGCATTCGTCGTGGCGGCCTTGGTCTTGGTTGCGGCGATGCAGTTGTTTGGCGGTGCGTTTGACGGCAGCGCACGGGCCGAGCGCATGACCCGGGCATTGGTCGCTGCGGAGTCGACAATGGAGTCGGTCGGCGCCGCGATCCCGTTCAAACTTGGAACGCAGCGCGGCACCGTTCAGCCCGGGCTATCCTGGGAAGCGACCATCGCGCCCTATACCGGCCTTCCCCTGACAACCATGGATCGTCTACCGGTGACGGCCTTCACCGTTGAGGTCAGGGTCCAGTGGGATGGATCCAGTCGCGACGGCGTAACGTTGCGAACCATGAAGGTCGCGAAGCGGGCCGGCAATGAATAGGCCGGCACAACGGGGCTTTACGCTGATCGAGTTGCTCGTTGGGCTGACGTTGCTGGGGTTAATCATGATTGCCGTCACGGGCGGATTGCGGATCGGCCTGATCGGCGCTGAACGTGTGACCGAACGCGCCGCCGAAACGGATGTCATGCGCGGCGTCCATGCATTCTTGCGCGACCGTTTGCAGGCCGCCCGCCCGGTGCGCTGGAGATTAGAAGACGGTCGCAACGTGGTCGCCTTCGATGGGCGGCAAGACCGCCTCAGCTTCGTCACCGACATGCCGAATTATCCGGACACGGGTGGGCTTACCAAACTGACCCTGCGCCATCGGGACGGAACACTGGTCCTGGCCCGTGAACTGACCGAGGGCCGCACGCCGGGGTTCGAGGACCCGACCGCCACCGACGTGATTGCACCCGGCATCAGCGCGCTTCGCTTTGCCTATTACGGTGTTTCGGGCGGCCGCGGGGCGCCATCGTGGCACGACGTCTGGTCGGATACGCGGCGATTGCCCGTGTTGATCCGAATTGAAATCGACCCAGCCGGCGGGCGTCCGTGGCCGGCCATCGTGGTGGCACCGCGGCTGGGGGAACAGCCGCGATGACGCGGGGCCGGCAAAGCCACGACGGGTCGCGCGAACGCGGCGCCGCGCTGTTGATCGTCCTATGGGCGTCGGTGTTGATTGCCGGCCTTGCCGTCATTGTCGCCGGGACCGTGCGCACCGACCTTGCGGTGGCGCGTCACAAAGTCGCCGAGGCGACGGCGCGTTATCAGGCCCAGGCTGGTCTATTGCACGGCGCGCTGTTGCTCGTCGCCGGCGATGATCCGGTTCTGGCCAGCTCGATGAGCGTACCCTTTGACGGTGTCGGGATCG
>CALJDF010000047.1 GCA_938023835.1 uncultured Alphaproteobacteria bacterium | reverse complement strand
TGGCCGCTGCATCGATATTCCACGCGAAGAAGGCTATGCGGCAACCGGCATTGAGAAGTCGGCCCTTGGCTTGCGCGAGGTACGGGCGGAAACGAAGTGGGGCCTCGTCTTCGTCACCCTTGACGATGACGCGCCACCGCTCAGTGACTTTCTTGGTCAATCTCTCGAAATTTTTGACGAAGTTTTTGGCGATGAGACCGTTGAGTACGAGGTGTTCCATTTCCATCGCGGCACGGTCAACGCCAACTGGAAGGCGTGGCAAGAAACGATCGTCGACCTTTATCACGAGTTCATGCATGTGGTGTTGCGGACCACTCAGATGACCGCGGCGCCGATGACCGAACGTGATATGCGGACCTACCCGGGGGGACACCTCGCGATCGGTGGGCTCAAGGCGGACTATCACAATTACAAGGCCTACGGTGCCCGCGAGGACTCCAAAGCGTTTCCCGGACTGACGGTGGACGACGCGCGGTTCACGCCGTTGTTTCCGGATACGACGATCATTACGCGGGGGACAGTGATGCGAATCGACACCGTCACGCCCATTGATGCGCATCATACGATTGTCGAGTCGCGCGGCCTTGGCATCAAAGGCGAATCGGCGGCCGACCGGCAGATGCGTATTCGTCATCACAACGACTACTGGGGCCCCTTTGGCCGAAACGTCCCCGAGGACGCTTTTGCTGCCGAAGCCTGCGAGAAAGCATTCGGTCCGGGGGCAGCGCGCTATCAGATCATTGCCCGTGATGAAGGTGGGCAGGGGCAAGACGATCTCATGCTCCGCGCCTACTACAAGGCCTGGAGCGATATGACGGGGCGGCCCGCCAACAACCCTACAAACCAAGAGTGAGCGCAATGTCGTCCGACCAAGCCATTAGAGAAGTCGTCTATCGAACCTGCACAGCCCTCGATGCAGAGGATTTCGATGCATTCATGGCGCTTTGCGCGCCGGATCTCGATTACCGCGTCACTGCCTATAGCCCAGAGATTCGCAAGGAAATGACTTGGCTTGATCAGGACTACGATGGCATGCGCGCGCTCTTAGACATGGTGCCCCAACACCTCAAACGACTAGGGACCCTGAAACGTCACGTCTCGATCTACTTCGTGGAACACGACGAGGGGGCCAAGTCGGCGGCGATTACGAGCTCGTTCATTGTTACCCACACCGATCCCGAGGGTCGTTCGCAACTTTTTGTCGCCGGCACCTATTTCGATGAGATCGATTACGGTGGCGACCGTCCACTCCTCAAAAAGCGCAAGGCCCACCTGGAGACGCGTGATCTGGGCATTGGCTCGCATATTCCGATCTAAACGGCCGATTGATGCAAATTGAGATCACCGGCCGTGACCGATCGGCTCGCTTTGACTGCCCGGACGATCAGCAGATTCTTTTTGCCGGCTTGGCGGCTGGATTGGGGTTGCCCTACGAGTGCGGCACAGGTACCTGCGCCAGTTGCAAGGCGACCCTGGAGTCCGGTTCGGTCGACCCGGGCTGGGTCGAGGCACCGGCACGACGCCAGGTATCCGACGAGAAGAACGAAATCCTCATGTGCCAGGCTCGGCCGCTTGAAGATTGTCGCGTCACCATTCGGGGCAAGTATCAAGAACCGAACACCCACCGACCGCGCGTTGCGGCCGGCGTGATCGTGGCGGTCGTTCCGCTCAACCATAATGTTTTGCGCCTCGTCATCCGGCCTGATGCACCCATTCCCTATGACGCCGGGCAGTTCATGCTAGTCGATGTACCCGACGTGCCGGGCTATCGCGGCTGGTCGATGGCCGGCTACGAAGCGACCGGCGAGACATTGACGTTTACCGTCAAATTGATGCCCGGCGGCTCGGTGTCGGGATGGTTATCGGCGGCTGACCGTACCGGGGTGCCGGTTACGTTGTTTGGACCTTTGGGCAAAGCCTCTTTTCAGCCGGAACGCGATGCGGCCGATTTGGTGTGCGTTGCAGGGGGGTCCGGTTTGGCGCCGATTCTCTCGATTCTCGATCGCGCGGCGGGCGCCGGTCATTTCGCGGCGCATCGAGCGGACATCTTTATTGGTGTCCGCGCCTTCGAAGACCTTTACGAAATGGACCGCCTGCTGGCGATCGCTGAGGCCTATCCGGATCGCGTGGCTCTAACATTGGCTTTCTCCGACAAACGACCGAGCAACACCGATCAAGACTCGTTGTCGCGCGCTGTCATCGCCGAGGGATTTGTCCACGAGGTGATGGGTGAGGCGATGGCGGGGAAGTGCGAGGGTGTTCTTGCGTATCTGGCGGGCCCGCCCCAAATGGTCGATGCGGCGATGCGGCTGCTTGTTTTGCAAGGTAAGGTGCCGCCAGCGCGCATCCGCTATGACAAATTCAGTTAGGGAGTATCCGGAGTAATGAGCGATTGGAAACGGGTCTGTGCGATCGGCGATCTGGTCGACAACGAGCTCAAAGAGTTCGAAATCGACGGCAAAAAAATCGTGGTCGCGAAAACCGGCAGCGACACCTACGTCTATCCGCTGCGCTGCCCCCACATGGACGAGCCGCTTTCGACCGGCATGTGCGACGGGGCGACGGTGACCTGTTCGTTCCACCTTTGGCAATGGGACATGCGCACCGGCGAATCATCCGGGGAAGCCGAGATCGATCTCTTGCTCTATCCCACCAAGGAAGAGGATGGCGCCCTACTGGTCGATCTCGCCGAAGAGCTGACTTACGACTGATCGGGCATCGTGATCTGGATTCGCGTATCCAGTCGCTTTTCCAAATCGATGAAGTTGAGATCGTCTTCGGCCACGCTTTCGCGCACCAAGATGATGAAGTCGCTACGGGCATCAAGCGGGAACGGCGTCCAGTGCCAGGTGCCGGGATGCAAGTTGACGCCCATGCTGCCATCGAGAACGAACGCGCGGACTTCGTCTAGCTTTGGAACAGCCGCCGGGTCGTCGGCGTCATAAGGCGGCGCGACCGCGATCACGCTTCGCGCCCCGTTCAACGGGACAAAAGTCTGCGTCCCTTTGAGATGCCGTTCAAACCACGAGAATGCCAACGCGCGTTTCTTGGGTCGCAAGTACCCAAGTCGCATGGCTTCGCGCGAAATGGTCGCGATGCCGCCCCAATAGTCCAACACGTCGAAATCGTCGAGCCGAGCGTCGTCGACATCGTCGGACATTCTTGCGTAGCCCATTGAAAGCAAATCGCGGTTGTCCAAACCGCCATCACCCGGCGCAAGAACATCGCCAAAGGGCGCAAAGGTGTCGGGCGTCAAAGGTTCGCTCGTGACCTCCCTGATCGTCGCGGGCATCGGTTCTCTCCGTATGATTGCATTCTCGCGCCGCACTCTAGCGCAGAAATCGGGTCATTCTTCTTGACTTGGGGGAACGTTATGGGAGAGTTGCCCCCCGTCGGGCGCAAAGCGGCACAAAAGCCGCGCCCCGGCGTCGCATTGCCGAACCCGCTAGGGTTCGACCGGGGAATTGGGAGGCGAGATGGTCTGGCGGTTTATCGCGAAACGGGTGGCGATTGCGCTACTGCAATTGATCGGCATTTCGCTTGTCGTGTTCTTTTTAATCCGCGGTTTGGACGCGGACCCCGTTGCGCGCATCGTCGGGCTGAACGCGACCGAAGAAGCGGTGAAGCAAGCGACCGAATCGCTAGGGCTTCACGAGCACCAACTCCAGCAACTTGGGAACTACTTGGGGATTTTCTCGTCCTCGGGCAAGCCCGGCATCGTGCAGGGCACCCTGGGTGAGTCTTGGGTGACAGGTTCATCAATCCTCGAGGAAGTCACACGGTTCCTCCCCATTACGCTCGAACTCATCACCTACGCCCTCATTATTGCCTTCTTGCTGGCCATGCCCCTTGGGATGTCCAGCGGGACGCGGCCAGGAGGTGCCGCGGATCGTTTTACCTTCGTCTGGGGACTGTTCGCGGGCTCCCAACCGGAATTCTGGTGGGGCCTCATGTTCGTTTTCGTCTTCTTCTTCGTCTTCCAACAGGCCGGGTGGCCCTCTGCACCGGCGCCGCTGGGGAGGCTCAACCCCTTCCTGACCGCGCCGGAGTCAATCACTGGGTTCATCATGATCGACTCGCTGTTACGGGGTCGATTTGATGTCTGGATCGATGCCGGCAAGCACCTGATGTTGCCGGTATTTACGTTGGTCTTCGTGGTGTCGGGCCCGATCGTGAAGATGGTCCGCCAAAACATGCTTAGGGTGCTTCGGTCGGACTACATTCTTTACGCCCGTAGTGCAGGTCTCCCCCGTCAAAAGGTGGCGCGCTACGCGCTTCGCGCCGCGCTCGCGCCGGCGATGACCCTCACGGCCATCATCTATGGGTTCTTGCTCGGCGGCGCCGTGCCGGTTGAGTTGATTTATTCGTTGGGTGGTATTGGGGAATACTCGATCCGCTCCATCCTCAATCTCGATTTCCCGGCTATTCAAGGAACCGTATTGGTGATCGCGATGGTGTCGTTGGTGATTTATCTCGCTATCGACATCTTGCACGCCTTCCTTGATCCGCGAATTGCGTTCTAGGTCAGATCTGATGAACGAACCAACAAATCCCCCGGGGCACATCGAAACGCCCGAAGATATCGATCAGCACATCGAACCGCACATGGTCGTCGAGACGATACCGACCAAGCGTCGGCAAATCGATCTGGTCAAGAAGTTCAAAGAAGAAAAGCTATTCGCCTTCGGCGTCATCATCGTTTTTCTTTCGATCTTCCTAGCGTTCTTCGGGCCGATGATTTCGCCTTACGATCCGAATTTCGCCACCGGCAACGTTTCCGTCGGGCCACCCAATATTCTGGATTGGCCAGGGCTGTTCATCGACACCGTCTTCCTCGGTGCGGATCCGCCCCATTGGTTCGGGACCGACAACTCGGGTCTCGACATTTTCTCGCGCACGATTTCTGCGCCTCGAACCGATTTGCAGATCGCCTTGATCGCGGCGCTGCTTTCGATGGCGATCGGCACAACGCTGGGTCTGTTGGCTGGCTTTTTCCGCCACTTCTTGACCGAAATCCTGATGCGGATTTCCGATTTGCTTCAAGCCTTCCCAGTGTTCATCACGGCGATGATCCTGGTGGCGCTTTCGGGTCGCAGCACGACAAATATCGTCATCGCGCTGACGATCGTTTATCTGCCGATCTTCATTCGCCTCACGCGGGCCGAGGTGCTGGGGCAAATGCCGCGCGGGTATGTCGAGGCGGCGCGTGCCGTGGGTAACTCCGAGTTCAAGGTGGCGTTCAAACACGTCTTGCCAAATTCGCTTGTGCCCTCGCTGATCCAGCTCTCGACGACGGTCGGCTTTGCCATTCTGTTGACCTCTGGCCTCAGCTTCGTCGGGGCGGGCGTCCGGCCGCCCACGGCAGAATGGGGCCTCATGATTGCGCTCGGCGCGCCGCAGATCATCCTAGGCGAATGGTGGCAATCGATCTTTCCCGGTGTAGCGATCTCGCTCACCATCTTTGGCTATGCCGCGGTTGGACATGGCCTTGAAGAAGATTACCGGTAGGAATGACCATGGTCGCTGAAACAAACGAATCAATGGTCGCCGGGTCGTCATCCGAAAACATCCTTGAGGTACGTGACCTTTCCGTCCGCTTTCCCATTGTCGAGGGGCCGGACGTGTTCGCGGTGCGCGACTTTAATCTGGCGGTGAAGCCCGGTGAATTCGTCGGTCTGATGGGCGAACCCGGCTGCGGAAAGTCGACTGCGGCGATGTCGTTCCTTGGCCTTGTCCGCCCCCCAGGCGTGATTGAGACCGGCCAAATCAATTTCGCCGGTGACGATATCCTCAAGATGGACGAGGAAACCGTGCGCCAAATGCGCGGCCGCGACATCGGTATGATCGTGCAAAACCCGCGCTATTCGCTTCATCCGATGATGCGGGTGGGCGACCAGATCGCCAACGTCTATCGCGCTCATAACGACGTCGGCAAACGCGAGGCATGGGAGCACGCTGTCAGCATGTTGCGCATGGTCGGGATCAACGATCCCGAGCGACGGGTTAAAGCCTACGCGCACGAGTTGTCGAGCGGCATGGCGCAACGCGTGCTCATTGCGATTGCGCTTAGTTCCCAGCCAAAGCTTCTTATTGCGGATGAACCGACGTCGGGTCTTGACGTGACCATCCAGGCGCAGTTCCTCGATCAGATGTGGGACAGCTGTCGCCAAGCCAGTTCTGCTGTCGTTCTCGTCACGCAGGACTTGGGGATCGTCGCCAACTACTGCGACCGGGTCGTCATCATGCACGAGGGGACGATCGTCGAAGACGCCGACGTCTACACCTTCTTCGAATCGCCCCAGCATGAGTACAGCCGGCGGATCCTTCAGCTGCAACGCGAGGCACAAGAGGCGGGCGACGCGGTACTCGGGAAGATCGACCGGACGGCGCCGCCGATTCTCGAAGTCAAAGACATGAGCAAGCTGTTTCCGATTCGTGGCTCGGAGTCGAAAGTTCACGCCGTTGAACACGCCGACTTTGAGCTGCGACCCGGCGAATGTCTGGGTCTGGTCGGTGAGTCCGGTTCCGGCAAGACCACGATCGGACGGTGTGTCTTGCGGCTCGTCGAGCCCACACAAGGCGAAATCGTTTTCCAGGAACGGAACATCGCTGAAATTCGACCAAACGAATTCCGCAAGTTCCGCGGCGACCTCCAGATCGTTTTCCAGGACCCGCTTGACTCGCTGAACCCCCGTTGGACCGTTCATCAGGTATTGAGCGAGCCCCTGAAGTTGCACACCAACCTCTCGCCCGAGGAAAAAGAGCAACGCATTTCCGAATTGCTAAATCTTGTTGGGCTAGAGCCGTCCATGCGCTTCGCGCTGCCGCGTGAAATGAGTGCCGGTCGGCAACAGCGTGCATCGATTGCCCGCGCGATCGCTTCCAACCCCGACTTCATCGTGCTCGACGAGCCGACGTCGGCCCTGACGCCGGAAACCACGGCCGAGATCATTCAGTTGCTGATGGATCTTTCGGCCAAGTTGGGCATTGCCTATCTGTTTATTTCGCACGATCTGACGACGGTGAAATACATCTGTCACCGGGTTGTCGTTCTGTACCTCGGGCAAATTGTCGAAGTCGGCACCAAGGATCAGGTATTCAATCAACCGCGCCATCCCTATTCGCGGGCGCTGCTGTCGTCGCATTTGTTCCCCGACACAGCCAACCGCCGTGTCGACCGCGAAGTGCGCGAAACACTTGAGGGCGAAATTCCCAGCCCGATTACCGAGAACCTGCCGAAAGGGTGCTACCTCTATGGTCGGTGCCCGTCTCAGGTCGACAAGTGCCGCGATTTGCCGCAGGAACTCACCAAGCTCGACGATGGTCGCAGCGTTCGGTGTTGGCGGGTGGCCGAAGGCGATCTGCCCGACGAACCTGCCGCGCACTAACCGCTAGGTTCAAGGCAACCATGAAGATCTACGACTTCATCGTTGTGGGGGCCGGCTCGGCCGGTTGCGTCCTGGCCAATCGGCTTTCCGAAGACCCCAAGAACCGGGTTCTCCTTCTGGAGGCGGGCGGACGCGACCTCAATCCGATGATCCACATCCCGTTGCTCTGCGGTGTCCTTTATCCGTCGAAGATGAGCAACTGGTTCTACAACTCCGAACCCGATCCCAACCTGAACAATCGCGAGATCTTCATTCCCAGGGGTAAGACCTTGGGTGGATCGTCGTCGATCAACGGCATGGTCTACATCCGCGGACACGCGCGGGATTATGACCTGTGGCGTCAGGCCGGTTGCGAAGGCTGGTCCTACGACGACGTGCTCCCTTATTTCCGTCGTTCCGAGCAACATCTCGACCGCGACGACGACTTCCACGGCGATGCGGGAGAGGTCCGGGTCGGGCGCGGCACGATGAAGAACCCGCTCTTCGATGCGTTCGTTGGCGCGGGACAAGCGGCAGGCTACCCCTTCACCGATGATTTCAACGGGGCCCAGCAAGAAGGCTTTGGTCGCTACGACTTCACCATTGCGAACGGGCGCCGCCAAAGCACGGCGGTCGCGTTCCTCCGCACGGCCAAGAAGCGCTCCAACCTCGATATTGTGACCCATGCTCACACGACGCGGGTGTTGTTCGAGGGCCGCCGCGCGGTTGGTGTCGAATACGAACGGACCGGGGAGCGTTTTCAGGCGCATGCCGCGCGCGAGGTTGTCCTCAGCGCCGGCGCGATCAATTCGCCCGCGATTCTTCAGCTGTCCGGCATTGGCCGTTTCGAGGACCTAACGGACCTTGGCGTACCGGTCGTGGCGGAGAGCAAAGGTGTCGGCCAAAATCTGCAAGACCACGTTGCGGTCTATGTGCAGCACCTGTGCACCCAACCCGTCACGTTTCTCAGCATGTTCAAGCCCCATGTTGCGCCCTTCGCGTTGGTCCAAGCGGCGCTGTTTGGCACCGGACCTGCCGCGGGGTTTCCGCTTGAGGCCGGCGGTTTCGTTAGAACGCGGCCCGAACTCGATATGCCGGACATCCAATTCCATTTCTTGCCGGGTTTGGGGCCCGACATGGGCGGTCTGCACACGCACGGGTTCTTTTCCAACATCTGTTGTCTACGCCCCGAAAGCCGCGGATGGGTGCGCGCCCGATCCACTGATCCCAAGGCGCCGCCCGCTATCCACACGAATTTCCTGTCTGCGCCGAAAGACATTCAAACGATTCGCGATGGCGTGAAGATCTTGCGCAAGGTCTTTGCCCAAAAGGAATTCGATGCTTTGCGTGGCGACGAACAGACACCCGGGCCAGACGTCACGACTGACGATCAAATCGATGCGTGGATTCGGGATACCGCGCAAACGATCTATCACCCGGTGGGCACCTGCAAAATGGGCAACGACGATCTCGCGGTTGTTGACCCGCAGCTCCGGGTGCGCTGCGTTGACGGGCTTCGGGTGGCCGATTCGTCCATCATGCCCACGCTGGTCGGCGGCAACACCAATGCCCCGTCGATCATGATCGGCGAAAAAGCGAGTGACCTCATCCTTGGTAAGCCGGCAATAGCCGCATAAAGCGGTGGCGCTGGCTTACCCGCGAGGCACATCTATAACCGCAGGAACGGTGTGCCGAATCGAAATGGTCGACGCCGAATAAGACCGGGACCCTATTTACGCCCTGGGGAGGGACAAAATGGCGATCAAGAAAAAGAAAGCAGCAAAGTCAAAGGCAGCAAAAAAGCCGGCCCGCAAAGCCACGCGGAAGACCAAAGCCAAGACAACCCGCAAGGTCGCGCCTAAGGCCAAGAAAACGAAGAAGAAGGTTGCCAAAAAACGCCCGGTCGCCAAAAATGGCCGTCGCAAAGCAGCGCCTACCAAGGCGCGCACGCTCATCGTCCTCTTCAACCTACGACGCGGCGTAAAGCCCGCCGCCTATGAGCGCTGGGCGCAAAAAACCGATGTGCCGATTGCGGGTGGCCTGAAGTCGGTTAAGGACTTCAAGGTGTTCCGGGCGGAGGGGATCTTTGGATCCAAGAAGAAGCCGCCGTACCGCTACTTCGAGATACTCCACGTTACGGGGCTAGATGCGCTGGTTGGCGATATCGGCAAGGAGCCGCGGATGCAGAAGGTCGCGGCCGATTTCCAGAAGTTTGCCGACAACCCGATCTTCATCGTGACCGAGAAGTTCGCCGGCTAGAGCGCGATGTCTGAACGCCATCGCGGTAAGACCGCTGTAGTCACCGGCGGTGCCAACGGCATTGGGCGCGGCATAGTCGAGCGCCTTCATGCCGATGGCGCCAATGTCGTTATCGCCGATATCGATATCGCGTCGGCGACATCCCTGGCCGAGGTCTTGGGCGCCAGCGTGGCCGCCATTGAAACGGACGTTCGAGATGAAGCCGCGTTGACTGATTGCATTGCCCAAGCCGTCGATCAGTTCGGCAATCTGGACATCATGGTCAACAACGCGGGCTACATCATGTTTTCGCCCGTCGTGGAAACCGCCGCCGACGAGTGGCGGCGCATGATGGACGTCAACATCAACGGGATTTTTCTAGGGATGAAGGCGGGTGCCCAGCAAATGATCGCGCAGGGCAAGGGCGGGACGATCGTTAACGCGTCCTCCGGTGGCGGCCGAAAAGGCGTGCCCAACTTCGCGCATTACTGCGCCACCAAAGCGGCCATCATCATGATGAGCCAAGCCGCGGCAGGCGAGCTCGCGCCCCACCGCATCCGGGTGAACTGCTATACCCCCGGCCACGTCGAAACCCCCATGATGAGCGGTCTTCTGGACAAAATTGCCGGTGCACACGGCACGACGCGGGATGAGGCCTACCAGGCGTTGGAAGACGAGGTGCCGTGGGGGCGCTGGGGCAAGGTTGAAGATGTCGCGGCAGCGGTTTCTTGGCTTGCGTGCGTTGACGCGGAATACATCACCGGGCAATGCATCGCCATGAACGGCGGGCAGTTGCCGTGGTGATCAATCGACAGGGAGGCGAATAATGTACGCACTAGACGGCAAAGTCGCGCTGGTAACTGGTGCCGGTCGGCACCGTGGGTTGGGCGAGGCCATGGCCAAGCGGCTCGCGGCCGAGGGCGCCGAGGTGGTCATCACTGATATCGGTGCTGAAAAAGGTCAACAGTTTGCCGCCGAACATATCGGCACCACGGCAGAAATGGACGAGATCGCATCGGAAATCGTCGCCGCCGGCGGCACCGCGACGCCGCATATCTGTGACGTCCTGGACGAAGATCAGATTGTCGGTGCGGTGAAGAAAGCGGTCGATACCTATGGCCGCCTCGACATCATGATCAACAATGCCGGTATCGGCTATTTGATGACCGATATTCTGAACCTCGAGCAAAAAGATTGGGACGCTGTCCTCAACGTCAATTTGCGCGGCGTCTTCTTTGGCATCAAACATGCCGCGCAGCAGATGATTGCCCAGGGCGACGGTGGGTCCATCATCAACATTGCCTCCCAAGCGGCCAAGCGGGGCTTTGCCGGCGCCGCGGCCTACGTGTCGTCGAAGCATGGGGTGGTCGGGCTGACCCGCACCGCGGCGCTGGAATTTGGTCCACACAACATTCGCGTCAATTCGATTTGCCCGAACCATGTCACCACCGGTCTCGGTGCGTGGCAGAACGAACACTTCAGCGCGGCCGGCGGTCAGAGCGAAGACGATTACCTGTCCGCCATGCAGTCTCGCATCCCGCTCGGTCGCGTCGGTCTGACGAGTGACATTGCCTCGACGGCGGCATTCTTATGCTCGGATCAGGCGCCCTACATCACCGGACAGAACCTAGACGTGTCCGGCGGCGAGGAGATGCACTAGAGATGTACGATCTCAGCGGCAAGGTTGCGGTCGTCACCGGCGCTGGGCGGCGTGGGGGAATCGGTGAAGCCATTGCCCGTCGGCTGGTTGCTGGGGGTGCCAAGGTCGTGATGACCGACATTGGCGCGCCAAAGGGCGAACGCTTTGGCGCCGAGCACATCGGCACGGCGGCGGAACTTCAGTCGATCGTCGACGACATCAAGAACGGTGGTTGCGAGGCCCTTGCTGCGGTTTGTGATGTGCGCGACGAATCGCACGTCCAAGCCGCGATTGGGTCGGCGGTCGAGGCATTCGGATCGCTTGATGTCATGGTGAACAACGCCGGCGTCGGTTACATCATGAACTCGACCCTCAAACTGACTCAAGAAGACTGGGACGCGGTGCTCGAGGTCAATCTGCGGGGTGCTTTCTTCGGCATCAAACATGCGGCTAAACAAATGATCGCCCAAGGGAACGGGGGCCGGATTATTTCGATCGCCTCGCAGGCCGCCAAGCGCGGCTTTCCTGACCTAGCCGCTTATGTCTCATCGAAACACGCTCTAGTGGGCCTGACCCGCACGGCCGCGTTGGAATTCGCATCCCACAACATCACGGTGAACACCGTATGCCCCAACCACATCACCACCGGTTTGGGCGCGCGACAGAACGAGTTCCGTGCGAAATCGCTTGGGATCACAGTGGACGAGTTGCTGGCCACGCGGGCTCGGCAAATCCCGTTGGGACGCGTCGGGAAGACAAGCGACATCGCCGCGACGTGCGCGTTCTTGTGTTCATCCGAGGCCGACTACGTCACCGGGCAGAATCTCGACGTCTCCGGTGGCCAAGAGATGCACTAGGGAGGTTCGTATGAGCGAGATTCTTGCCGTCCGCGAATACATCAAACAAACTGCCCCACCGGCGGATGCGACGCGCGAGGAAATCCGTCAGCTGCGCGAGGAAGTGACCGCCAAACGACCGATCGTCGATGGTGTGGCCGTCGCGCAAATCGACATGAACGGCGTTGCCGCCGAGTGCCTCACGATTGACGGTGCCGATACGAGCCGTGCAATCGTCCACCTACACGGTGGCGGGTATGTCTTCGGGTCGCCGACGACGCACCGCACCATCGGGGCCTATCTCGCGGCCGACGCCAAGGTGCCCGTCTACATGGTTGATTACCGGCTGGCGCCCGAGCATCCGCATCCTGCGGCGCTCGAGGATGCCTTGGCGGCATTTGATTGGTTGGAGGCCCAAGGCCTCGCGGCATCGGTCATCGCGGTCAGCGGCGATTCCGCTGGCGGTGGCCTCGCCCTTTCGCTCAGTTTAACCCGCGCCGAGCGCAACCAAACCTTGCCCGCGTCGCTCCTGTTGCAGTCGCCATGGACAGACCTGAGTTGCTCCTTTGATACCTATGACATGCTTGAGGGTGTCGACCCGACGGCGACCCGCGAACGCTTGCTGGGCATGGCCAAGCTCTATGTCGGTGATGAGGGCGATCTTCGTGCGCCGATGGTCTCACCGTGCTTTGCCGACCTGACGGGGATGCCGCCGATGTTGATCCAGGTCGGCGGCAGCGAAGCGATGATGGGCGATTCCATTGCCCTGTTTGGCCAGGCCAAACGTCATGGCGTTCAAGCCGACCTCGAGGTTTGGCCAGAGATGATCCACGTTTGGCACCAACACACCGACATGCTGGATGATGCCCGCCGCGCCCTTTCGCGTGCCACCCAGTATGCCCAAGAACATTGGAGTGCGACCGCACGCGCGGCCGCCGAGTAAGGAGTACACCGCGTGAATTCAAAAGTTATGAAATGGCCCGGCAACGCCAAGATCGCCTTGTCGGTTGTCGTCAACGTCGAAGAAGGCGCTGAGGGCAACATTCTCGATGGTGACAAAGGCATGGAGCCGGTTGATGAGCTTGGTGTTTTCGTTCGGGGGCCCTTGCGCAACTTCGGCAACGAGTCGAACTACCAGTTCGGGATCAAGGCCGGGTTCCCGCGGGTGACGAAGCTGCTCGACAAGTACGATATCAAGGCCACCTGGACGACCTGTGCGTTGGCGTTGGAACGCGCTCCGCAAATTGGCGAATACATTCGTGACCGTGGCCACGAGGCGTGTTCGCATGGTTGGCGATGGCAAGCGCAACATCGGATGGATGAGGATCAGGAGCGCGAGTATATCCGCAAGGCGGTGACATCGATCGAAAAGACAACCGGCACGCGACCCTACGGATGGTTGTCCCGCTACCTCCACACTGAGAACACCCGGCGACTATTGGCTGAAGAAGGGTTCACTTATCACATGGATGATTTTTCCGACGACGTCCCGTTCTGGGAAGATGGCGCCGGTAAGCCCTTCATCATCATGCCCTACACGGTCGACTCCAATGACATGAAGTTCTGGACCGACCCGGCGCTGACGCCCGATCAATGGTTGAAATATGCGACCGATACCTTTGATTGGCTCTACCAAGAAGGTGCTGCGGGCGAGCCCAAGATCATGTCACTCGGCCTGCACTTGCGCATTATTGGCCGCCCAGGCCGGATCGGGGCGTTCGAATCCTTCCTGAAGCACGTTCGCGCGTGCGAAGATGTCTGGATTGCGACACGGTTGGAAATGGCGCAATCGTTCGCCGAGCAATACCCCGACGGTGCGGCGTGAACACCGAGACCGTTACGACTGCCGCGCAGGCCTGGGACCCGTTCGCCAAGGTTCTGTCTGACGGGCTCGCGGCGTCCGGCCCGGAGGAGGCCGTTCGGGTTGTCACGGCGTGCGTGGCCGACCTGTTGGGCGACAAGACAGGTCACCTCAAGCCCGGTGGTCTCAAGGAGGGAGAAACGCAGTACACCGTTGCCGCGACGGTGATGATTGCGCCCGACGCCAAACACAACGTGTTTATCGGACAGAGCGGATTTCCGCCAGAACAGATTCACATGCAAATCGACATCGAGCACGGCCATCCCGGCCGCGTCGTGCGAGAGCAACAGCCGTTGTTGCTCGCCAACACCGACGAGCATGCCGATTTCCAGCAGATCCTGAAGACCTCGCGGATGGGCTCGTCGCTGTACGTGCCGATGTTTTGGCAGGGCACGATGTTTGGTCAGTTGATCGCGGGGTCGCAGGCGCGCAACAGCTACCGCCCGGTAGATCTTGAGTTGATGTGTCGTTTCGCCGATGTGGCGAGTTTGCTATGGCACGCCCACGATGGGCCGAGCCAATTGGCGCAGATCATCGCCCCGTAGCCGTTAGCGCCCGACGCTGCGGTTCAACACCATTGAATAACGAAAGCGGCCCGCCGGGTGGACGTTCACCGCGACCGCAAGCACCGCATGATTGCGTCTGAGGTAGCGACGGATCACCCGTAGACCGGGCTGACCTCGCGTCATTTGAAGTTTCTCCGCCATACGGCCTGTAACCAAAGTCGCCGTGATGTCTTGTTCGACTTGGTCCACCGTTTCATCGAACAGCTCTTCGATCAGCCGATAGACCGGGACCGTTTTGTTGTCCAAGTGATCTTCGACCGCACGAAAACGTGGGTTGATGTAGATGTCCGTCCACGCGATCGGTGTTGTTTGGCGCCCGATGCTATGGCGTCGCCCGCTGACGTGAAGCCAGTTTTCACCGACCGCGCT
>CALJDF010000046.1 GCA_938023835.1 uncultured Alphaproteobacteria bacterium | reverse complement strand
GATTCCTATTTCTCCGCCACCAAGTTGGCTTGGCTGCTCGACCATGTGCCCGGCGCACGCGACCAAGCCGACCGCGGTGCACTCGCCTTCGGCACCGTCGACACCTACTTGCTGTGGCGCCTCACCTCGGGCCGCCAGCATGCAACCGATGCCACAAACGCCGCCCGTACCCTACTGTTCGACATCCACAAACAGACCTGGAGCGACGAACTCTGTGCGCTGTTTGGCGTGCCGTTGTCGGTGTTGTCCGAAGTGCGGGATTGCGTCGCCGACTTCGGCGTCATGGACGCCGACATTTTGGGCTTTCCGCTGTCGATCGGCGGGATGGCCGGCGATCAGCATGCCGCGCTCATCGGTCAAGGCTGCGTGCAACCCGGCATGGCCAAGGCGACCTACGGCACGGGGTGTTTCGTTCTCACCAACGAAGGCACCACGCCGCCGCCCAGCGATAGCGCCTTGCTCACTACCCTCGCCTACCGCTTGGGCGCAGAGCCGACGTACGCCACCGAAGGCAGCGCCTTCAATGCCGGCACCGCCATCGCGTGGCTACGCGACAGCCTCGGCGTTGTCCAAACCAGCGACGAAACCGAAATTCTCGCCCGCAGCCTCGATGGCAATGGTGGTGTTTATTTTGTCCCCGCGTTCACCGGCCTTGGCGCGCCCTATTGGGAGCCCGCCGCGCGTGGCGCGATCACGGGCCTGACCCGCGACACCGGCCCCGCACACCTCGCCCGCGCAGCCCTCGAAGCGGCCGCCTATCAAACCCACGACCTGATTTCGGCAGGCAGCACCCGGCCCACGGTTTTGCGAATCGATGGCGGCATGGCGAATAACGATTGGTTCGCCCAGTTTCTCGCCGACCTCCTCAATGTCACGGTAGAGCGCCCCGCCGTCACAGAAACGACGGCGCGCGGTGCCGCGATCTTGGCCGGCCTGCACGCTGGCCTCTACACATCGCTGGGCGACGTCGCCACCGCCTGGCAGGCAGCGTGCCGCTTCACGCCGTCGATCGGCGACGACCAGCGCCAAGCACTGTTGGATGGATGGCAACGCGCCTTTGCCCAGGTTCGCGCGGGCTACGGCTAGTTCGGCTTTGCCAGTGCTTTGGTGAGCGGCGCAAGGCTCTCTTCGTAGGCGCGCCACGCGCCGAAGGAGTCGCGAAAGATCGGGCGGCGCACTTGCGCCCAGCTCGCGGTATCCGCACCACGGGTGCTTTCGTGAAAATCGAGGCACGCGGATTCGAACGGCAAACCACAGTAATCTAGCATGGCGCGAACCGTTCCCTCAAAGTCGTCAACTAGGCGATCATAGTCGACGTCGTGAATCGGGATCGGACAGGCCTCCGCCCAATGCGCCATCAACCGCTCATATTGGCGGTGGTAATTCGCCAGCGCCGCCATATCAAACGCGTAACCATGCGCGCCATGGAAATTGTGACGATAGATCGAAAAGCAAACATCCATCGCATCGCGCCGACAATGAATGACCTTGGCATTGGGAAACAATGTCCCGATCAACCCGAGGTAACGGAAATTCGCCGGCATCTTATCGGTGAAACGGTCCGCCCCTTGCGACAGTTGTTCGGTCACCTTGAGGTAGCGTTGCGCCGCACTGCTGAAATCCGCTTCGGTATTGGCGGTCAGTGCTCTCGGATAGCAGCGGCTCGACGCCGACGCGCGCGCCAAGTCTTCGCTGATTTCAGCTACGTCGCGCAGTTCGCCCAACGCCGCAACAGCAGAATGCCGCGAGAAAACCTGCTCGACCAACGTAGTCGCCGATCGCGGCATGCCCAGAATGAAGATCGGCGCATTTGTTGGATCGGCCCAATCGCGCCGCTCGTCAAAGAACCTCTTGTCGAATGTCTTAACGGTTCGGGCGGTCAGCAACGTGTCGTCATTGGGCTTGTGCCGATAGGTGCCATAGATGAAGGCATTACCCTTCTTCAAGAACGAAAATGCCTGGGTGTGCTCGCCCAGCCGATGCCAATGCTCGAACAGGACAAAGCAAAGGCGCCCGCGCGTTTCCGCGTCGTCGTCCCCGTTCTCGACCCGGGCGGCAAGGCGGTCTGCCTCCGCCGACGTCAACCCACCGTCTGGATCGGCGGTCCGCAACTCGAAACCCGTGACGTTGTCGGGAAATCGCTCAAGCAGTGTACCGACAGCAGCGCGGCCTGCCTCAAGGTCTCCCATCCGGCGATAGGCATGACCGGCCAGACGTTCAAGGAAATACGGATCGTCGGGCCAGCGTTCGTCGCCTTCCCTGCAAAGCGCCGTCACCGCCTCGTTTTGGCGCGACCGGATCAGGTAGCCGATCAGATTGTGCAGCGCTTGTGGCCGGGTCGCGGCAAGTTCGACGGCCCGCCGGAAATGCGCCTCGGCCTCGTCGAAACGGCCGAGCCGTTCAAGTTGCGGCGCGATATTGGTATGGGCCAGCAAGTTGTCGACGTCCGCCGCCATCATCTCTTCATAAAGCGCGACCGCCTCTTCCCGCGCGCCAAGACGCTCCTTTACCGCCGCCAAACCAAGCAGCGCCACCAAATCGGAACGGTCCTTTTCCAAGAGGCGTTCGTATATCGGCAGCGCGGTACCCGGCTCATCTTGTTCGACCAACAGATTGGCAAGATTGCGTGCGGGCACCGGGTCCGAAGGGGCAAGGCGCGTCGCCGTACGAAACGACTTAAGGGCTTGCCCGCCCACCCCGGCGCTTACCTGGGCAACACCAAGGTTCAACCATGCACCGGCATTGCGGGGATCGACTTTGGTAACCCGTTTGAAGGCCGACATCGCTTCGGCCGCACGACCGACGCGCAAATAGGCAAGCCCCAGATTAAACTGCGCAGGAAGGTAGCTCGCCCGTTTTGCGACGGCCTGCTCAAGAAAACTCACGCCCTCTTCAGATTGCCCGTTGCTGAGCTTTGCAATGCCTAGGTGGGTCAGCGTCTCGACATGCGCTGGATCGAGGGACACCGCTTTTTCCAGGAATTCCACTGCGGGGCGCCGCCTGCCCATAGTGAGGTGGGCAAGGCCGGCAAGGTTAAGGGCGCCGACATCATTCGGTGCGGTCGCGAGGTAAACCTGAAGAACACTCACAGCATCAGCGGGTCGCCCGCCCTGCATTGCCTCATGAGCCTGTCGCAATGCATCGGGCATGGCGTCCGTCGATCGAACCATTGTCAGCTCCCTGGATGGGTTGCGATCCAGTGGCGCGCAATCTCTTCACGTCGACAGATCCAGACGTCGTCGTGTTGCTGCAGGTAATCCATGAACCGCAACAGACCGGCCAGTCGCCCCGGATGGCCAACAAACCGAGAGTGAAGGCCGATCGACATCATGCGCGGCGTCCGCGCGCTCTCGCGGTAATAGATATCGAACGCGTCCTTGAGATAGGTCTCGAAATCCGAGGCGGTAACGAACCCCGGTGGCGCGGTGAATTTGGCGTCGTTGTTGGTAAACGTATACGGTATGATGAGATGTTGGCGCCCTGACACTTCGGTCCAATAGGGCAGATCGTCGGCATAGGAATCCGAGTCATACAAGAACCCACCTTCCTCGACGACAAGCCGCCGGGTGTGTTCAGAGGGCGAATAACGGCAATACCACCCAACCGGTCGCACCCCCGTCGTCTTGGCGATCGCATCGACCGCAAGACGAATATGCTCGCACTCTTCCTCTTCACTAAGAAGGTGGTGGCTGATCCAACGCCAGCCGTGGCTACAAACGTCATGCCCGGCATCGGCAATAGCCAGCGCCGCATCGGGATGGCGCAACAGCGCAAGGCCGCAACCAAATACCGTAATCGGCAAATCGCGCTCGGCGAACACATCCATCAACCGCCAAAACCCGACACGGCTACCGTATTCGTAAAGCGACTCGGTGACATAGTCGCGCTTGCCGGCCCCAACCGAGGCGACCGGCACCTCACCGATATAGGTTTCGGCAGCGTCGTCGCCGTCGAGGATCGAATACTCCGATCCTTCCTCGTAGTTTAGGACGAAATTGACCGCCAGTCGCTTGCCGCCGGGCCACCGCGCATCGGGCGGGTTGCGCCCGTAGCCAACGAGGTCGCGCGGATAGTCTTGGAAATCCACGGGCATGAGGACCGCCGGCTAACCTTAACCGGCCGCTAGAAGGTGGATTTCGCCGTCGGTATGAAAGATTCGCAATCCCTTGGCGTGGTGATACGCCGGGTCATCGTAGAACGCGCGCGCGGCCGCCTCATCGGGGAACTCGATAATGGCACCGCGCTGCCACGATTTTGCGCGCTCAAGCGCGTCGGGTGCGCCGGCCGCGAGGATCTTGCCCCCATGTTTCTCAAGAAGGGGCACGACGAGCTCATAATATTGGTCGCGCCAACTAGGATCGTCGCTGTGCTGACTTGATAACGAGATGACATATGCCGACATGTGACCTTCACACCTTCTATTGATTACTGTGATCCAAAGCACCGCCTCGGCGACCGTTGGAATCAAGGACATTACCGTTATGGCCTGGGAAATCCTCGAACGCAATCTACCGCGGTATGACTTCGTCGAGCGCCACCAACGACTGATCGCAGCGCCCCCTACCGACGTTTGGCACGCTATCCAGACCGCGCGCGTCACCGGATCGCTAGTAACGCGGAGCGCGGTCGCGCTGCGCATGCTTCCGGCGCGGCTGTCGGGCCGCACCGTTAGCGAACCCGCACCGCTCTACGATCTGAGTGGCATGAAGAACTTCCTTCGGCTCGGCCAGGCGCCCGAGAGCGAACTGGTACTCGGGATGGTCGGCCAATTCTGGTTACCCAAGGGTGGCCTGCACCCGATTCCGTCCGAGACGTTTCCCGATTTCGCCGATAGCGATTTCGCCAAACTGGCATGGGGCTTCGATCTTGAAACGACCGGGCGTGGCACGCGCCTGCGGACCGAGACAAGAATCCAATGCCTCAGCCCCGACAGCAAACGCCGGCTGCGACCCTATTGGATGGTGATCAGGCCCATCAGCGGTCTCATCCGGCGCGAGATTCTGGCAGGGATCGCCAAGGTCGCCATCGCGCGCGGGTCACCCGGCGCTTAGTCGAGGCGCGGGCGACGTGTCAGGGTTTCCGCCGCGGCACCGACAATGCGAGGCCCCAAAACTTCGTCCCGTACGAACGCATACACGAACGAGCCGTCTTTCCCAGCAAAGCAGGAAATCCGCACGCGACGTTCATCGGCCAATTCCATGTAATAGACCGTCACGGACTGCCCGGTGCCGTCCGAAAACACATGGCTGCGACTGAGTTCGTAGTCGAAGTGCGGCGAGGCTTCAGCGTAGGCCGGTCGATTGTCGAGAACCGCTTGCTGGCAAGCGACCTCGTACCCTTCCTCGGAGCAGGCCACGACGGCCAGTGCCAACCCAATCAACGCTGGCGACTTGCGCATAGCGTTTGCCCCGACATCTTGAGGACCGTGCTAATGGTCGGAGCGAGTGGATTCGAACCACCGACCCCCACACCCCCAGTGTGATGCGCTAACCAGACTGCGCCACGCTCCGACCGTGGGGCGATATATAACGATTGATGGATGGTGCAGCAACGCACCGTCGGCAGGCTAGCAGCGGCGGACCCCTGCGATCAGCTTGCGAAGCCCGTCGAGTTCCTCGATCGCCGATTCGATCGCCGCGGCCTTGGCACGGGGCATCCCGGGGCGGTCACTGAGGCGTGGGCCAGCTTTTGAGGGGCGGGCGATATCGCTGCGCTTGCCGTTCTCTTTCAGGAGCTTTTGCACACCCTTGATGGTGTAGCCCTCTTCATACAGAAGCGATCGAATCCGGCGCAAAAGCTCGACATCCTCGGGCCGGTAATAGCGTCGTCCACCGCCCCGTTTGAGCGGCCGAACTTGGACAAATTTGCTTTCCCAGAAGCGCAGGACGTGTTGCGGCACGTCGAGTTCTGTGGCGACCTCGCTGATGGTCCGAAACGCCTCAGGCGATTTGCGGCTCCGCGAACTGCTTGATTCCCCGCCCGCTGTCGTGGTCGCCATGCCCTACTCCTGTCCCTGGGAGGTTTCCGCGTTGATGCGGTCCTTCAGGACATGTGAAGGGCGAAAGACGAGGACACGCCGCGGTAGAATCGGCACCTCTTCTCCGGTTTTGGGGTTCCGCCCAATCCGGCGACCTTTTTCCCGCACGTAAAAGCTCCCAAACGAGGAGATTTTCACGGTTTCGCCTTTTACCAGGCTGTCACCGATTTCGTGCAAGACCGACTCGACGAGGTCCGCCGATTCGTTTCTGGACAGGCCAACCTCTTGATACACAGCCTCACTCAGCTGTGCACGAGTGACCGTTTTCCCTGCCATGGTGGGTCCCCTCCCTCACTGCCGCGCAAACGGTACTTGGGGGGGTAAACCCCGTCAATAACAAAGAGATATCAATGGGATAAGACGCGACGCTGATGTTGCATGGAATCCGCAGTAAACGGCGGAATCACCAGCGAACGAGGCAGGCACCCCATGTAAATCCGCCCCCCATGGCCTCCATCAGGACCAAATCGCCCCGTTTGATGCGACCGTCCTGAACCGCCACATCTAGCGCCAAGGGGACCGATGCGGCCGAGGTGTTGGCGTGCTGGTCGACGGTGATCACAACCTTTGCCGGATCAATGCCCAGCTTTTTGGCCGTGGAGTCGAGGATGCGCTTGTTGGCTTGATGCGGGACCAGCCAATCGATGTCGGCAAGACTGATACCTGCCTCGGCCACGACCTCCTCGACCACCTTGGCCATATTGACGACCGCATGGCGGAAAACTTCTTTGCCCTGCATCCGGACATGGCCGACGGTCCCCGTCCGACCGGGTCCGCCGTCGACATAAAGCGCC
This sequence comes from uncultured Alphaproteobacteria bacterium, assembly GCA_938023835.1. Classification (GTDB taxonomy): domain Bacteria; phylum Pseudomonadota; class Alphaproteobacteria; order SHVP01; family SHVP01; genus CALJDF01. Next base: position 3,853 of record CALJDF010000046.1, on the reverse strand, counting down.
TCGCGCATCCGGCCGTCCGAATGGAGCCGCGTTGCCAGGACACCACGGTCCGATGTGGTCCCGGCCCCCTCCTCAGCCTTCAGGACGACGGCGCCGGCACCATCGCCAAAAAGAACGCAGGTCCCGCGATCCTCCCAGTCGAGAATGCGCGAAAACACTTCGGCGCCCACAACAAGCGCGGTCTGGGCTTGTCCGGTGCGCAGCAAACTGTCCGCGACCGTCATCGCATAGATGAAACCTGAGCACACCGCCTGGACATCGAAAGCACTGCCTTGGGTCATCCCGAGCGCAGCCTGCAGGGTTGTCGCGGTCGCTGGAAACGTATCGTCTGGTGTGGTCGTCGCAAGGACGATGAGATCAAGGTCCGTCGTCGGGTCGATGCCCGCTTGAGCGAGGGCCTTCCGCGCGGCCTCTAGGGCAAGCCCCGACGCGAGTTCGCCCTCGCCTGCGATATGGCGCTCGCGAATCCCGGTACGGGCTTGGATCCACTCATCAGTCGTATCGACTTTTTTTGCAAGATCGTCATTGGTGACAAGTTGGGGCGGTAGGTAAGAACCGCACCCCTGGATCACCGATCGAATCATCGTCACGAGGCGGCGGCCTTGGAGCCCTGCTCGCTTTGGTCGGAAATCGACTGTAGATCAGCCACGATCTGTTCATTGAATCGACCGCGGATGAGATCGGCGGCAACGCCAAGCGCATTGGCAAAACCGATTGCGTCGGTGCCGCCGTGACTTTTGACGACGACCCCGTTGAGCCCGACAAACAGCGCGCCGTTGTAGTTGCGCGGGTCCACCTTTTTGCGAATGGCCTGGAGTGCCGGTCGGGCCAGCAAGTATCCGATTCGGGACAACACCGAGCGCCGAAATGCCGCCCGCAACATCTCGCTATAGAACTTTGCGGTGCCTTCGGCGGTCTTCAGCGCGATATTGCCCGCGAAGCCGTCCGTCACGAAGACATCCACCGTGCCCTGGCCGATATGATCGCCCTCGACGAACCCTTCGAAGGCCAGCGGCAGTTCCGTCGAGTCGCGGAGCACCTGGGCGGCAGCCTTTAGTTCTCCGTGGCCTTTGAGTTCTTCGGTGCCAACATTGACGAGGCCGACCATGGGCCGGCGCACGCCAAGAACGGACCGCGCAAACTCAGCACCCATGATCGCAAACTGGACCAGGTTGTCGGCAGTGCATTCGATATTAGCGCCAAGGTCGAGGATGACGCTTTCACCCCGCCGCGTCGGGACAACACCCGCCATCGCCGGGCGATCGATGCCATCGACCGTTTTGAGCACGAACTTGGCCATAGCGAGCAAGGCGCCAGTGTTTCCGGCCGAAACCACACCACCCGCATTGCCGTCGCGCACCGCATTGATCGCCAACCGCATGCTGCTTTCCTTGCCCCGACGAAGGGCTTGGGAAGGTTTGTCTTCTGCGGCGATGACTTGTGGCGCATGACGAATCTCGACCCGGCCCGCCAATTTGGGAAACCGCTTGAGAATAGGCGCCAGCAGCCGCTCGTCGCCGAACAATAGGAAATGAACATCGGGATGGCGCTTGCGCGCGATGTCGACGCCTTTGATGACCATACCGGGCGCCTTGTCGCCGCCCATGGCGTCCAGCGCGATCGTAATCGGCTGCGTCAAGCTAGACCCCTGCACGGCCTAAGCCGCGTCACTTCCTTCGGTAACTTCCTTGCCATTGTAGTAGCCGCAGGACCCACAGACATGGTGCGGCCGCTTCAGCTCACCACAATTGGGGCATTCCGCCGAATTCTGGGCTACCAGCGAATCATGCGCGCGACGCATGTTGCGACGGGATGTGGATATTTTACTCTTGGGGACAGCCATGACTAACCTACGGGCTCCATTTAACTCTCGTTTGCCAAGTACTTAAACCTTGTTTCTCAACTTTGCCAGGGCCGCGAACGGTCCGGGGTCGGCCTCAGCGCCGGTATCATGCCGGAATTCGGCGTCTTGACGCCGCGGATAGGGGTCGATCGCGAGGGCGAGGTACTCCGTCACCGTTGCGCCCAGATCAATGCCGGACCCCGACATTGGCTCCACATCCTCGTCGTCGGGCGTCACCTCGACGTCGCGCTGGCCATGGGCCTCCCATTCGTCCGCCGGCAAGAACCTGACCTCAAACGATTCATCAAGCGTGCTTTCGACCGGCTCAAGCGTCACCACGCATTTTTGGGCGACCTCGGCATGGAAGCGCCCCTGAACCAGTACAGCTGGATTATCGCCGTCGCGGAAAACATCGCACGATACGCTCAGTCCCTTAAGGTCCAATAGACCCAGGCGCGCGGCCAACGCCTGGCGCTGGGAGACATCGGCGGCGAAGTCGACGTGGCGACCTTCGGCGTCGATCTCCGCGGTCTCGATGATGTGGGCAAATTCGTGCATACAACCGGCCCGGCGACGGGCACCTTGGGCGACCCTCTCGGGGCGCAAATAAACCGCGGAACCTAAAGATTGCCCGAGCGTGGGTCAATCAATTTGGCCCCAATTCTATGCCCCGCTGACCGGATCAAACCGCACGGTCCCGGCAAGAATTTCGGACAAATCCTGCGTTTCCAGGGTGGCAACCTGACGTCGCACATTTTCGGCAAGCCCTTGCACACCCCCGTGATCGGGATCGACCTCGACAAAGGCATTGCGGGCCAGAACCTCCTCGAGCGTGGGTGTGCCCCCGTCAATGGCGGCCTGATAGACCCGAGCGCGGCCGTAGAATGCCTCAGCCATCTCTTTTATTTTCTTGCCAACGCGCATATCGCCGGTGCCCATCTCGCGCAGGTTGCGATCCATATCGGCAAACATGTAGGACATGAACTCACGGCCAAACTGGTCGCTGGCTTCGCCCCTGCCCTTGATCCGACGTACCAGCAAAATCGCGTGAAGCGCGATCATCTCGAAGCGACCATCCACCGTGTCCGGGACACCGAACGACGCATACAACGCTGGTTGCCGCGCTTGTTCGACGACGGCAAGGTAGGCTTCTCGGGCCGGTGCCGCATAAGGCGACTCCCCGCCGAAGCGGCGCCATAGTCGTTTCAAGATGGTCATGGTCGTTGTGGTCCTGGCACCAAGTTGACAGCCAAGAGTGTCGGCTGCATGGTCCGCGACATCCGCGGATTATCTCGCGTTAGCCGAAATATCGTAGTCGACTCCTGATGAAACGTTTCCTCGCAAACAGACCCGCCGTGCTCTTGTTCTGCCTGACCATGGCGGCTTGCACGCCTACCCTGGTTGTTAAGGGTTACGTACCGGACGAAGAAACCTTGGCCACTGTTCAACAGGGTGTCGATAGCAAAGATGCCGTCATGACCAAGCTCGGATCGCCATCCAGCGTGGCGGCATTCGACGAGGACACCTGGATCTACATCAGCAAGCAGACCGAGAACTTCGCGTTTTTCGAACCGACCGTCATCGGACAAGACGTCGTCGCGATCAATTTCGACCCCGAGGGGCGCGTCGAAGAAATCCGACGCTACACCCTGGAAGACGGACGCTTGATTGATCCCGTCACCCGCAAGACCCCCACCCAGGGCCGAGAGTTGGGCATTCTTGAACAACTCTTCGGCAATGTCGGCCGGTTTACGGCCGGCACCGATGGCTAACGGACGGGCGCGCTAGGCCAAGACCGCCAAGAGCAACAACGCCACGATGTTGGTGATCTTGATCATCGGGTTCACCGCCGGGCCGGCAGTGTCCTTGTAGGGATCACCAACAGTATCGCCCGTCACCGCAGCTTTGTGGGCCTCAGAGCCCTTGCCGCCGTGGTTGCCGTCCTCAATGTACTTCTTGGCGTTGTCCCAGGCGCCGCCACCGGCGGTCATCGAAATCGCAACGAAGATG
>CALJDF010000045.1 GCA_938023835.1 uncultured Alphaproteobacteria bacterium | reverse complement strand
TTCGAACGCGGCGCCTTTGACGGTGGCGCGAGCCGCGCAACCGCGTTTGCGCTCATGGGCTATGTCGTCGGCCTGCCCGCTTATGTCTTGATCAAGGTTTTGACGCCCGGCTACTTTGCCCGCAAGGACACCAGAACACCGGTGCGCATCGCCATCATCGCGATGGTGGTCAACTTGATCTTGAACCTGATCCTGATTTGGCCGTTGCAGCATGTCGGGTTGGCCTTGGCGACCGCCCTTGCCGCGTGGCTCAACGCCGGTTTGTTGGCGCGCGGGCTGCACCAACGGGGTCACCTCGCGCCGGATGCGCGACTGCGCGGGCGTGTTCTGCGCGTGGTCGGCGTCACCCTGGTCATGGTGGTGGCGCTTTGGCTGGCGCGCGACGCGCTGGCGGTGAGCGGTTGGCTCGACACGCGGGGCACGCGCGTTGCCGCGTTGGCCGGCCGGATCGTCCTTGGTTTGGCGGTTTACGCGGTGCTGGCCCACGTGAGCGGCGCGATGCGGCTCGGCGAACTTCGGGGGTTGCTGCGGCGATCACGGGCCTCAACTTGACCCGGCTTTGCCAACCACGCCATAAACCGGCCTTCCTTAACCAAGGCGCGGGCCGATGACGGCAACCAAACGAATCTTTTCCGGCGTCCAGCCGACCGGCAATTTGCACCTCGGCAACTACCTCGGTGCGATCCGCAATTGGGCGCATTTGCAAGACGACTACGAATGCATCTATTGCGTGGTCGATCTTCATGCCATCACCCAGCCGCAAGACCCGGCCACCCTGCGTGCCAGCACCCGCGAGGTGACGGCGAGTTTGATTGCGTCGGGCATCGACCCCCAGGGGTCGATCATCTTCAATCAGTCGCAAGTCACCGCGCATGCGGAATTGGCCTGGATCTTCAATTGCGTGGCCAAGATCGGTTGGCTCAACCGCATGACCCAGTTCAAGGACAAGGCCGGCAAAAATCGCGAGAACGCATCGGCGGGCTTGTACATCTATCCCGTTCTGATGGCGGCCGACATTCTTGCTTACAAAGCGACCCATGTGCCGGTCGGCGAGGATCAAAAACAGCACCTCGAACTCACCCGAGATATCGCGGGCTCGTTCAACGACGCCTATGGCGTGGAGTTCTTCCCACTGACCGAGCCGCTTATCTTCGGTGAAGCGACGCGCGTGATGAACCTGCGCGACGGCACCAAGAAGATGAGCAAGTCCGACGAATCCGATTACACGCGAATCAACCTCACCGACGACGCCGACCTCATCGCGCAAAAGATTCGCAAGGCCCGCACCGATCCGTTGCCCCTGCCGGGGTCGGCGCGCGAACTGGTCGAACGCCCCGAGGCGAACAACCTCGTGGGTATCTATGCCGCGCTCGCCGACATCAGCCGCGATGCCGTGTGTGCGGAATACGACGGCGCCCAATTCTCGGGCTTCAAGAACGCCCTCGCCGACCTCGCGATCGCCAAACTGTCGCCGATCACCGGCGAAATGCGGCGCTTGTTGGACGATCCGGCGCATATCGACGGCATCTTGCGTGATGGCGCGGGCCGCGCCCGCGCCATGGCCGCCCCGATTCTGCGCGAGGTGCAGGATATCGTCGGCTTTCTGAACCCCTAGCAACCAGAAACGCTGCGCTCTTGCAGCGGCGGGTTTTATCGGTTCAAGTTACGGGCACCCTTTACGGAACCGGTCATGACCGACTCGCCCCAAGCTCGTCAATTCCTCGTCGTTGTCGACGACACGCCCGAGTGCCGCAAGGCATTGCGGTTCGCGTGGCGGCGTGCGCAACGCACCGGTGCTGGTGTCACGTTGCTGCGGGTCATCGATCCGGTGGACTTCCAACACTGGCTCGCGGTCGAGGAACGGATGCGCGAGGAGGCCCGCGAAGAGGCCGAAACCCTGCTCAAATCGCTCGCCGGCGAAGTGCAGCAACAGTCTGAAATTTTGCCCGAGCTCGTCGTCCGCGAAGGGGCGATCCACGATGCGGTGATGAAGCTGATCGACGAGGACCCCACGATCCGCATCCTCGTTCTCGGGGCCGGTACGGGCTCGGATGGTCCGGGGCCCCTGGTCACTCAATTGGCCGGCAAGATTTCCGGCGCCATGCGCGTACCCGTGACGGTCGTCCCCGGCAACTTGTCCGACGACCAGCTCGATTTGCTGACCTGAGGGCGCGGTCGGCAAAAAAAACTTGTGGACAACTTTGGTCTGACCGCAGAACGGGCGCTCACCTGCCTTTTTAATACCTGGCCATAAGCCGTTAACCAATAGGCGATATCTTCCCAGCGATGATGGTCGGGCGCGTCATTTGACGGCGGCGCCAGCACGATTTCGGGCGGGAAAAAACCTTCTGTAGTGGTTGTGGCCCACATTGAACCCCCTATATTGCGCCTCGGCGGTTTTGGGGAATTTTGAGACAAATACCATGACGACTCTTCGCCACGGGTTTGGCGTGACGATGTTCAGGGCCGGGGTTGGGTTTTCGGTATTGTTTGGTCTGGCGGTTTACGCCGGCCCTAGTCCCATCGATGAACTGGCATACGCGGCCCGCCCGGCGCCTGGCGCCGAAGTATTTTCCGCTGTCGCGGCCCCTGTCGGGCCGCAGCTCGTCGGTCCCGGCGTGCGCGCGCTGGCGGCCTATTCCGGCCAAGCCGTGCCGGTGCCCGATGCTGCGAGCTTGATCAACGAGTATGCGCGTATGGGGTACACCCTCGACGCGACCGGCGGCGCGGCCCGCGATGTGCCGCGGGTGTTTCTCACCCAGCTGCCCAAGGATTTGCCGGCGATCCGCTCCATCCCGGTGCGCAAATCGGTGTTCATCCGTTCATTGCTGCCCTTGGTGCTTCGCGCCAACGAGGAAATCCTCGCCGATCGGGCGCGGATCCAAGCGCTGCGGGCGCGCCTTGCCGCGGGCGAAACGATCAGTGCGACAGACGGCGCCTGGTTGGATCGGCTGACCGGCCGATACGGTCTTACCCCGCGCGACCTGGGCGCTCTGCTGCATCGCCATGACGTGGTGCCGGTCGGTCTTGCCATGGCGCAAGGCATCGAAGAGTCCGGTTGGGGGACGTCGCGGTTTGCATTGCACGGCAACGCCGTTTTCGGGCAGTGGACGTTCAGCAAAGGTGCCGGCATCGTGCCGAAAACCCGCGAGGACGGCGCCCGTCACGAGGTCAAGGCGTTCCCGACCCTCGCTGATTCGGTGCGTCAATATGTACGTAACCTCAACAACCATCGCGCCTATCGCGAGTTCCGTCGCGAACGCGCAGCGATGCGTGAGGCCGACCGCCCGATCGACTCGCGCATCTTGGCTAAAACGCTGACGCGGTATTCGCAACGTGGCGAGAAATATGTTGCGGCGCTTCTGGGACTGATCAGAACCAACAAGCTTGATCGGCTGGATGGGGCACAGTTGGGGCCCGATACCTAACCGGCTCTCGACAGCTAGCCTTCCTCTTTTTTCGACCCTGTCGGCGCGCCGCGTAGCAGCGCGACGTCGCTCGTGGCGAAGATCAGGCGGTAGCCCTTGGCGGCAAGCCGGTCAAAGCCACCGGGGGCGGTTTCGATCGTGCCCAATATCGCATCGGTCGCCAAGATCGCGCGCTCGGCATCGGCGCGGAGGGCTTGCACCGCCGGGTCGTCAAATTGCCCGAGCTTGCCGATGCTGCCCGACAGATCCATCGGACCCAAAAAAAGCGAATCGACGCCGGGGACCGCAATTTCCGCGATGCGTTCGACCGCGGTGCGGGATTCGATCTGACATAAAACCATCACCGCGTCGTTGGCTGTGGCGAGATAGTCCTGCCACGCCCGACCGTAGCGCCCGCCACGGATAAACCCGGCCGCGCCGCGAACACCATCGGGCGGATAGCGGCACACGTCGACGATGGCCTGGGCTTGTTCGGCCGTCTCGACACCCGGCACCATGATCCCGCCGGCGCCACTGTCGAGGGCCCGTTTGATCTCGTGCGGATTGTCGTTCGGGACGCGCACCAGAATGGTCGTCTCGGACCCTTGTGCGGCGCGCAGGTGGTGGACGAGGTCGGCGACGGTGCCCTCGCCATGCTCGTAGTCGATCAGCAATGCGTCATAGCCGGCGCCGGCCAGCACTTCGGTGACCGCGGGGCTGTTAAGCCCCACCCAGCAGCCGATAGCGGTTGCGCCGCTGCGCAGCTTTTCCTTGAGGTGATTTTTCATCGCGCGAGTTTAGCGCGCCGGCACGTAATACTGCATACCAAACCACCGCCACCGATCGTCGTCGGCCGGCATCGTGCAATTGATGCGTCCCCGACCACGCGGGAGCGCATGGGCCAGGCGGACTTCAATGCGCGTATCGCCGAGGCGCTGCAGCGTGAGATCGATCGACGAGCCCTCGGCAAAGGCAAAACAGTTCAACCGGCCGATGTCACCCGGCGCCGGGTCCAAACTAAAACCAAAGGCCGGCGGGTTGTCGCCGCGCAGCGTCGGGTCGGCGGGGGAAAGGTCCATCGCGCGCAAGGGCAGCGCATTGACGATCAGGTCTAAGCGGTCGGCGTTGCCGAAGTTTTCGTTCAGGGCAAACCGCGGCAGGTAATAGCGATCATGTTCGGCGAAGGCGACCGCCGAGTGCTGTCCAAAGCCTGCGGTAAATCCTAGTTCGGCGACAAGATCGGCGATCTCGCGCGAGGCCTCGCCGAACGGATAGGCAAAAAGCGTGGGGGCGACACCCAGTTCCTCGGTGAGGCGCGATTGCGCTTGCTCGATCTCACGCCGGACGACGGCCATATCGCGATCCGGGAGATGGGGGTGGGTGACCGAGTGATTGCCGATCGTCACGCCGGCCTGGTGCAGTTTGCGGATTTGATCCCAGGTCATGTAATTGCCGTGCCCGCGATCCACGAGGTCGGTCGCCACGAATACCGTGAAGGGGAAGCCGGCGTCGCGGAACTTGGGCCAGGCGATCTCGTAGATCGACCGAAAGGCGTCGTCGATGGTGATCGCGATCGTACGGTCGCGCAATACCGTGCCCTGCTCGAACGCGGCAATGATGTCAGGCAGGGGAACGACGGTGAAGCCGCCCTCTTGCAACGTCTTAATATGGGCGTCGAGTTGCGCCACTTGAATGTTGGTGCTCGGGTAGTCGGCCTCGCCGAAGCGGTGGTACATCAACACCACCGCGCCATTCTCCGACACGGTCTGCGCCATCGCCGGGATCGAGATCGCTGTGCCCAGCATCATCAACAAGGTCGCCGCTACGGATAAGAAGGTACGGAGCATCATCGGGTCAGGCCATCATCTGGGTGCCGGCGGCGCGGTCGCTCAACAGCGGATAGCGCCGCGCGTTGAAGAGCTGATAGTGCCACCATTCGTTTCGGTAATAGTCCCACCCGGCGGCCGTCATGATCCCCAACAAAAGCGCACGGTTGCGTTGCGCACTAGGGCCGATATCGGTCCGACCGTGGTGCGACTGCACCGCAAAATCGTCAAATGGCGTGCCCATTTCAAGGGGTTCGCCGGATTGGGTCTCCAGCGTCAGGTCGATTGCGGCGCCGCGCGAATGGGGGGAGCCGCGTCGCGGGTCGGCCACAAAGTCGGGATCCGGGGTGTGGGACCACAATTGCCATTGCGCCTCAGTCGGGCGATAGGCATCAAAAATCCGCAATCGGAACCCAAGCTGCCCCGCCAGATCGATGGCCCGCAAAAGACATTCGGCCGCTTCGCTATTGAGATAACAGGCCGGACGCCGGTATATCGGCGTCCCCGTAAAATTATCGGGACCGGCATAGGCGATTTGCAGGACGACATCATGTGTCGCCGTCGAAATCTCGGCCAGGTTTTTACAAGTCGCCATCAGCGCGGCACGCTACCATGGGTTGGATGCAACTACTCGCACTGGATACTTCACTAGGGGCCTGTTCGGTTGCACTTTGGCGCGACGGCGCGGTCATCGCAGGCGAACGCCGGCCGATGGCGAAGGGTCATGCGGAGGCGTTGGTTCCTCTTATCGAGCAGGTCTGCGCCCAAGCCGGGGCCGATCTCTTGCACCTGGACGCCATCGGGGTAACGCGTGGCCCCGGCACGTTTACCGGGATTCGGATTGGCTTGGCGACGGCGCGTGGCCTGGCGCTGGCGACGGGCTGCCCGGTCATCGGCGTCTCGACCCTCGTGGCGATTGCCGCGACGGCCGCCCTGCCCCCCGACCCGGCAGCGGTTTTGGTGGTGCAAGACGCGCGACGGGGCGAGGTCTATGCCGAATGCATCCCCGCCGGTTCGGATCGCGGAAACGGCCCCCAAGTGATGGTTGCAGATGACCTTGCCGCCGCCTTTCCCGAGCGGCCCGTGCGGCTGGTCGGGAGCGGCGCGGACATCGCCGCCGAGCGCCTCACTGGCGCCGTCACGATTGCCGCCCGCGAGATCTTGCCCGACGCCGCTGTCGTCGCGGCCTTGGTGGCCGCGCAGCTCGAGGCGCAGGGCGTGGGCGCGTTTGGCGTCCCGCCGGGACCGCTCTACCTCCGTGCGCCGGACGCCAAGCTGCCGACGCGATGATCGCGATCATGCCGGTCGACCCGCCGCCCACGGCGGCGCAGGCGACCCTCCTCGCCGCTTTGCACGCCGCCTGCTTTGCCCGGGCGTGGTCCGCGGATGAAATCGGTACGTTGTTGGCGATGCCAGGGGCCTTTGCCGGTGTCGCATCCCGAGCGGGGACGCCGGCGGGATTCCATCTCTGCCGTGCCGCCGGCACCGAGGCCGAGATCATCAGCATCGGCGTGGACCCGGCCCGGCGCCGGACCGGGACCGGGCGGGCGCTGGTGGCCGATGTCTTCAGCCAGGCACAGCGTCTGGGCGCCACCACCGTGTTCATCGAGGTTGCGTCGGATAATGCGGCGGCCTTGGCGCTCTATCGCCAGGCGGGGTTCAGTCAGGTTGGGCGGCGCCCCGATTATTATCCAGCGGGCTCGGGCGCGCGCGATGCCTTGGTGATGCGCGCCGTCCTGGGTCGCTCTAGCGACGCCGAATAAAGACCCGGTGCACGGCGTCCGGCGCCGCTGTCTCGGGTTCGATGGCCAGCACCTCGTGCCCGGCCTCGCGGGCCGAACGCGGCACGTTGTCGAGGGGCTCTCGACCCTTGAGGTCGACCGCCAGAACTGCCCCCGATGCCATTTTCTCCAACGCCAACTTGGTCTTGACGAAGGTGATCGGACAGATGTCGGCGGTGATATCGATCAAGTGATCGGCAGCTATCCTTGACTTTGTGGTCACTTCACCTCGTTCACCGATTCTTGGTGGTTGCTTGGTCAGAATTGCGCTCTATATATTGACTAGTATTCGTTGCAAGTAGAAGGAACAAAAACGCGATGGCGGAGCAGCCCCGCTCAAGCGAATTACTGGCGCTTACGACCGATATTGTGGCATCGCATGTGTCCAACAACACGGTCGCGATCACCGATTTGCCGAGCCTTATCCAGCAGGTTTACGTCGCTTTATCCGGGCTTGGCAATGCGCCCGCAGCGGCGACAACACGCCCTCATCCCGCGGTGCCGATCAAGAAGTCGGTCATGCCCGAATACATCGTGTGTCTCGAAGACGGCAAAAAGCTCAAGATGCTCAAGCGCCATCTTAAGACGCGCTACAACATGTCGCCGGAAGAATATCGCGATCGTTGGGGTCTGCCCTCGGACTACCCGATGGTCGCACCCGCCTACGCCCAACAACGAAGCGACCTCGCAAAGAAAATTGGTCTCGGCACCAAACGGGGCAAAAAGCGGCGCACCAAATAGGCGGCGGCCATGACGCGGCGGCATGATCGCGTTAGATTGAAACGATGCCCGACACCATAGAAAAACGCTGCCTCGAAAAGGGGCTCAAGATGACGGAACAGCGCAAGGTCATTGCGCGGGTCCTGTCTGTCGCCACCGATCATCCTGATGTCGAGGAACTGTATCGCCGGGCGGTGGCCATCGATTCCGGTATTTCGATCGCCACCATTTACCGGACGGTTCGGTTGTTCGAGGAATCCGGCATTCTCGACCGTCACGACTTTGGCGATGGCCGGGCGCGTTACGAAGAGACCCCGGACGAACATCACGACCACCTTATCGATATGCGGTCGGGCGACGTCATCGAGTTTCAAGATCCGGCCATCGAAGCCCTGCAGCAAAAGATCGCCGAAAGGCTGGGTTACCGACTGGCCGGACACCGCCTCGAACTCTACGGCACGCCGCTCGAAGACAAGGACAAAGCCGAGGGCGATTAAATCGCACCGGGTTGTCGATGAACCATCTTCGCGCCGTCCTCAGTCTTATCGGGATCACCGTCGTTGCGCTGACGCTGATTCCGCTGCAATGGCTTTCGGTGAAATTCGACATCGGCGACAAGTCCTATCTGCCACGGCTGTTTCATCGCGCGGTGCGGCGGATCGTCGGCTTCAAGATCGTTCAGACCGGCGCCATTTCCCAAGACCGCCCGCTGATGTTCGCCATCAATCATGCGTCCTGGCTCGACATCACGGTGTTCGGATCGCTGACCCCCGTTGCCTATGTGGCCAAACAGGAAGTCGCGACCTGGCCCGTATTCGGTCTCTTTGCCCGCCTTCAGCGCACCGTCTTCATCGAGCGCACCCGGCAACGAACCGCCGGTCATCGCGATGAGATTCTGCGCCGCCTGGATGAGGGCGAGCGGATTGGCTTGTTTCCCGAGGGCACCAGCAGCGACGGCAATCGAGTGTTGCCGTTCAAAAGCGCGTTCTTCTCGGTTGCGGAACACCGCATCGGCGACAAGCCGCTCCCGGTGCAACCGGTGTCGATCGCCTATGTCCGGCAAGGCGGCTTACCGATCGGGCGAGACGGACGCCCGACCTTCGCATGGTACGCCGACATGGATTTGGCGCCGCACCTGTGGGGCGTTCTTACGGCGGGGCCGCTCACCGTCAGTGTCCAGTTTCATCCGGTGGTGACCATCGACGATTTCGGCTCGCGCAAAGAACTGGCCCGCCACTGCGAAGAAGTCGTGGCGCAAGGTCTCTCGGATGCCTTGTCGGGCCGGCTTTCGTCATCGCCCGAAAGCGCCTCCGGCAAGCCCGCGGGCTCGACGGTCGCCGCTTGACTCGACCCTGGCCAGTGTTACGGTCCCCGCCCTCCGGCGCGCGGAACGACGAACAACGGCGCGAGGATTAAGTGCGCAAAAACGTCTTTATCAAAACCTACGGCTGCCAAATGAACGTCTACGACTCCGCGCGGATGGCGGATGTCTTGGCGCCGCTCGGCTATGGCGCCGTCGCCTCGCCCGACACCGCCGACATGGTGATTCTCAACACCTGCCACATTCGCGAGAAGGCGGCCGAAAAGGTGTTTTCCGAATTGGGCCGCTTGCACCAATTGCAAGAAGAACGCGCCGCGCAAGGGAAACGCTTGGTCCTTGCCGTGGCCGGCTGCGTCGCGCAAGCCGAAGGCGCCGAAATCGCGCGGCGCGCACCCTATGTCGATATGGTGTTCGGGCCGCAGTCCTATCATCGGCTGCCCGACATGGTGGCGCGGCTCGGGCGCGACAGCGGTCTTGTGCTCGAAACCGAATTTCCGGTCGAGGACAAGTTCGACAACCTCCCGACACCGCGCCATCAAACCGGTCCGGCGGTGTTCCTGACCATCCAAGAAGGCTGCGACAAGTTCTGCACCTTTTGCGTGGTGCCCTACACGCGAGGGGCCGAGTTCTCGCGGCCTGTTGCCGATGTCATCGCCGAGGCCCGGCAACTCGTGCGCGGTGGCGCGCGGGAGATCACCTTGTTGGGACAGAACGTCAATGCCTATCACGGGGTCGGGCCGAACGGTGCCGCGGTCGGGCTTGGCGACCTGCTGCGGCGAATGGCGGACGAGGTCGATGGCCTTGAACGGTTGCGCTACACCACATCACATCCGCGAGATGTCGATGACAGTTTGATCGCGGCGCATCGCGATCTCGACATTCTGATGCCCTATCTGCATTTGCCGGTGCAATCGGGCGCTGACGGCATCTTGGCCGCGATGAACCGGGGCCACACCGCGGGCGATTACCGCCGGATCGTCGCCCGGCTGCGGGAGGCGCAGCCGAATTTGGCGATGTCGAGCGACTTTATCGTTGGGTTTCCCGGCGAATCTGACGCAGACTTCGAGGCAACAATGACGTTGATCCGCGAAGTCGGCTACGCGCAGGCCTTCTCATTCAAATACTCCCCGCGGCCGGGGACACCGGCGGCGACGCATGACGCGCCCGTCCCCGAGGCGGTCAAGACAGCGCGCCTTGCGCAATTGCAAGCGCTCTTGGGCGACCAACAGCGCGCGTTCAATCAGTCTTTTCTTGGCCAAACCGTGTCGGTCTTGCTGGATCGCCCGGGCCGCCACCGCGGTCAGGTCGCGGGCCGCTCGCCTTATCTGCAACCGGTCCAAGTCGCGGCCAGCCCGGACCTCATTGGAACCATTGCGCGGGTGGCGATCGACGAGGTGCTAACGAATAGCCTCACCGGCCGCCTCACCGCGCCTTCCGCGACGGGGGTGTCCGCTGCCTAGCGTTGCCGCCCCGAAACCGGAGGCCTCCACCGAAACGGTCCCCGGTGCGGACAGCACGGTGATCATCTTTGAAGACAACAGCGTGCTGCCCGCGCTCTTTGGCCAGCACGACCGTTATCTTGCGCGAATCGAACAACGTCTCCAGGTTCGGTTGTCGTCGCGCGGCAATATCGTCGTTGTCGACGGACAACCTGCGGCACGGGACATCGCACGCGCGGTGATGACCAGGCTATATAAGAGACTGAAAGAGGGAT
>CALJDF010000044.1 GCA_938023835.1 uncultured Alphaproteobacteria bacterium | reverse complement strand
GCGGGCTGTGTTTCCTGCCATACCGATTTCAAAGCCGGTCGACCGGCTTATGCCGGCGGTCGTGCAATCAAGACGCCGTTTGGCACTTTCTTTACGCCCAACATCACGCCCCACATCGAGACGGGCATCGGCGCCTGGAGCGATGCCGATTTCGTGCGGGCGCTGCGCGATGGGGTCAGTCCTTCTGGGCAGCACTATTTTCCGGTTTTTCCCTATCCTGCCTATACCCGACTAACCGATACCGACATCCACGATTTGAAAGCGTTTCTTTTCTCGCTTGAGCCTGTCGGCTTTCGCGCACCGAAGCATGACGTACGGTTTCCCTTTCGCGTGCGATTCGGCCAGTTTTTCTGGAAACAGCTCTATTTCGATCGTGGCCCGGAGCAGCTTGATCCAAGCCAAAGCGACGCATGGAATCGGGGTCGCTACCTGGTGCGTGCGGCCGCGCATTGCGGCGAGTGTCACACCCCGCGAACGGCCCTTGGCGGGCTTCGCGAGGACATGTTTTTGGCCGGCACGCCCGATGGACCCGAGGGCGAGCGATCGCCCAACATCACGCCTGACGGAGCGACAGGCATCGGGACTTGGTCGCAATCCGACATCGTCAATCTTCTCCAGACCGGGTTCAAACCGGATTTCGACAATGTGCAGGGATCTATGGAAGAGGCGATCGAGCACGGCCTCAAGGACCTTACGGTCGCCGATTTGGAGGCCATCGCCACTTACCTCAAATCCATACCCGCGATAGAGAACCGCGTTCCCTGACGTTGATGGGGTCGTTTTAGTGGGCCCCTTCGCGTTGGACCCCAGGCATAGTAGGGTTCCAGGGCTAAATCTCACGGCGTGAGGACGGCGCGTGCTAAAATTCCTGGTCCCGGCCATTGTCATTGCGATCGGCATCGCGGCGGCATTGCTGTTCCTTCCTGAACCTGAAATCTCAGACCGCGGTGCGCCGGGCGCCAGTGAACAACCTGCCGCAAACCCGTCACGTCAGCAGGCCGCGCCAACCGCGCCCCAAGCCGGCTCGTCATCGGAGCCAGAGCAGCGCGCCGCAACCGACGATAAGCCACCGGTCCCGGGGGCGGCGAAGCCGGTACAGGATATCGTGGCACCCAAGGTCGTGCCGACCTTTGATGTCGTTCGAGTGACGCGGGATGGCAATGCCGTTATCGCCGGTCGGGCGGAGCCCGGTGCGATTGTCACGGTTCTCGACAAAGGTGTGCCGCTTGGCACCGTGACCGCAGATCCGAATGGCGAATGGGTTTTGATACCGCAGCATCAGCTCGATGCCGGCGCGCGCGAACTTTCCATCGTTGCCCGTCGTGAAGGCGAGGCCGCGGTCGACTCGGATCAAGTCGTCGTCCTTGCGGTTCCCGACCGCGAGCAAGGCCGCGTAACGCCGGGACGACCCCTGGCCGTTCTCACGCCGCGGGCAGGGGACGGTGCCAGTCGCGTTTTGCAGGGGCCGCGGGTGTCGAAATCGAAAGGCGCGCCACCGGGCGGGGTGAGCGTCGAGGTCGTAGATTACGATGACAAGGGCAACGTTGTCATTTCCGGGCGCGGCGTGCCGGACACCGAGGTCCGGGCCTATGCCGATGGGCGCCTCGTCGGCGTTTCCCGCACCGATTCAGGAGGAAGTTGGGTCTTGCTCCCTGCGGATACACTACAACCCGGGGATTACGAACTGCGCGTCGATCAAGTCGAAAGCGGCGGAAAGGTCGTTGCGCGTGCGGCAACCCCGTTTACGCGGGCAGAGCCGACACGCATCGTCGTTCGCGAGGGCCAAGTGATCGTGCAGCCCGGAAATTCGCTGTGGCGCATCGCGCGCGCGACATACGGCAGCGGACCGCGGTTCACGGTGATCTACGATGCCAACAGCGACCAAATCCGGGACCCGAATATGATCTTTCCGGGACAGGTCTTCGAAATACCCCCAACAAACTAGGGACAAAAACCGCTGGCCCTGGGGTCGGTCGGTGCCTACCTACTACCAGGCTCGCCTTTTGGGACGGGCAGGGTTCCAACGTGTGAGCAATGGCGAAAACAACATTCGATACTGATTCCGTAGGAACGCGAAAGGGCGGCCAGCTTCGCGCGCTCGCGGATTTACTCCTCTATTTGTGGCCGCGCGAACGCCTGGATCTTCGAGTACGCGTTGTCGTGGCGGTTCTACTCATCGTCGCCTCAAAAATCGCTGTGATCTTCGTCCCGCTCTTGCTTGGTCAGGCCGTAGACCATCTCGGGGCCCTAACCGACGCCGGGCCGTTAGCGGTCGGGGCCGTCGGCGTTCCGATTGCGGTCATAGTCATGTATGGCGTCGCCCGGATCGCGTCGCAAGGGTTTGGCCAGCTGCGCGACGCGGTTTTTGCGCGTGTCAGCCAGTACGCGATTCGCGCTGTTGCCCTTCGAACCTTTCGCCATCTCCACCTCCTCAGTTTGCGTTTTCATTTGGAGCGGCAAACCGGCGGCCTTTCGCGGGTCATTGAACGCGGTACCAAGGCCATCGATTTCATTCTCAGCTTCTCGCTGTTCAACATCGTACCGACACTGCTCGAGATTGGCCTGGTGACGGCAATTTTGTTGGGGCGCTACTCGTGGGGCATCGCGCTTTTCACCTTCGCTACGGTCGCGATCTATATCGCTTACACCATGACCGTGACGGAATGGCGGCTGAAGTACCGCCGCGAGATGAACCGAAGCGACAACGAGGCGATGACCAAGGCCATCGACAGCCTGCTCAACTTTGAGACGGTCAAGTATTTTGGAAATGAGTCGTGGGAGGCGGAGCGGTTCGACTCCGCGATGCGGCGCTACGAGGATGCTGCGGTCAAGAACACTTCGTCCCTGGCGGTTCTCAATATTGGGCAAGCAGTTCTGATGGGCGTTGGCGCCTCGGGTGCGCTGCTTATCGCCGGTCGTGCCGTGGTCAACGGCAGTATGTCCACGGGGGACTTCGTCGCCGTGAGCGCCTTCATGACGCAGCTCTTCATGCCGCTCAATTTTCTGGGTTTCGTCTATCGGCAAATCAAGCAGTCGTTGGTCGACATGGAGAAGATGTTCGAACTGCTGGACGTTGAGTCCGAGCTCACGGATGCACCGGCCGCGAAGCTACTCAGTGTCGGCGAGGGGGCCATCTTCTTTGACAACGTCAGTTTCGGCTACGACACACGCCGGCCCATTCTGCGCGACTTCTCACTCGAAGTTCCGGCAGGCGCGACGGTCGCGGTCGTTGGGGCGAGCGGGGCCGGGAAATCCACCCTCTCGCGGTTGCTTTATCGACTCTATGACGTCGACACGGGATCCATTCGGATCGACGGGCAGAATATCGCCGAGGTGACCCAAGAAAGCGTTCGTGGCGCAATCGGCGTGGTGCCACAGGATACCGTGCTATTCAATGACACCATTCGCTACAACATTCGCTATGGGCGACCGGATGCGACCGATGAGGAGATCGTTGAGGCCGCGAAACTCGCGAGCATTCACGATTTCATCGTGGCCACGCCGGATGGCTACGACACGGTCGTCGGCGAACGTGGCCTAAAGATCTCTGGAGGCGAAAAACAGCGCGTCGCGATTGCTCGCACCATTCTCAAAAAACCCAAGATATTGCTCTTCGATGAGGCAACCTCGGCACTGGACTCCCGTACCGAAAATGACATCCAGCAGTCTCTTCAAGATGTTTCGCGAAACCGCACCACGATTACGATCGCGCATCGGCTGTCGACGGTAATTCATGCCGACGAAATCGTCGTGCTCGACAAGGGTACGATTGTTGA
>CALJDF010000043.1 GCA_938023835.1 uncultured Alphaproteobacteria bacterium | reverse complement strand
GGAAAACGACCGTGCCGCAAACCCAGGCGCGCGCGACGCTTTTCCTTCCCGAAGATAGGTTCCGTCCGGTGCCCGCGGTGATCTTGCTCCACGGTGCAGGTGGGGTTCTGAGGGCGCGCCAACTGACCTATGGGGCGCAATACGCGGCAATGGGTGTGGCGGCCTTGGTCGTCGATGTTTTTGGTGCGCGAAGAGACCGGGCGACCGGCTTTGTCGAGCGCCTGATTGAGATTACCGAAGCGATGTCACTCGCGGATGCCTATGCCGGGCTGGCTTATCTCGCAGGTCGCGGCGACATCGATCCCAGTCGGGTGGCGCTGATCGGGTTCTCTTACGGCGGGATGGCGACGACCTACGCCGCCCATGCACAAGTGGCGGAGGCTTTTTCATCGAACGGGCTTAGGTTTGCCGCTCATGTTGCGTTTTACGTGCCATGCATCGCGCAGTTTGCCTATGTTCGCTCGACCGGCGCGCCAATCTTGTTTGTATCCGGCGGGCGAGACGCAATCGTTGACCCCGACCGTTGTGCCGAAGTGGATGCTGACCTCGAGACCGGTGGCGCCGTTGTCCGCCGAATTGCCTATCCCGACGCCGTGCACCAGTGGGATGGTTTTTTTGCGGGGCCCCGCATGATCGGACGAAACCTGGCGCCGTGCCGCTTTCGCGTTGCGCGCAGCGGTGCGGTGACCGATCAACGTACCGGCCTACCTTTGACCAATCGGTGGCTGCGGGGCGGGGTACTGGCGCTTTGCGTCGGCCGCAAAGGGTATCTCATCGGGCGGGACGATCGGGTGCGCGCGCGGGCCAATCGAGACGTCGCTGCCTTCCTCAATCCGTTGTTGTTTTCCCAATAGGACCGCTATTCCTGCGCTTGACGTATCGCTGACAGGCACTATCAAAGGCACAAACCACGCCACCCAGGGGAAGGAAATTGCCATGACCGGCTCAGACGAAAGCCGCAAACCACTTGAGGGTTTGCGGGTGATCGACTGCGCGACTTTTATTGCCGGGCCTTTCTGCGCAACGCAGTTGGCGGAATTCGGGGCTGAGGTTATCAAGGTCGAGTTGCCGGGCACCGGTGATCCCGTGCGCAAGTTCGGGTCGAAAACCGATTGCGGCGAGACTCTGGTGTGGCTCAGCGAGGGCAGGAATAAGAAATCGGTCACGCTCGATTTGCGCAAACCCGAAGGGGCGGCGCTGTTCAAGAAGCTTGTCGCCAAAGCAGACGTGTTGGTCGAGAACTTTCAGCCCGGGACGCTCGAAAAGTG
Source organism: uncultured Alphaproteobacteria bacterium (assembly GCA_938023835.1). Classification (GTDB taxonomy): domain Bacteria; phylum Pseudomonadota; class Alphaproteobacteria; order SHVP01; family SHVP01; genus CALJDF01. The sequence continues at coordinate 10,585 of CALJDF010000043.1, read as the reverse complement.
GGGACTTGGTTGGGATGTCATGAAGGAAGCCAACCCACGCCTCGTGATGGTGCGGATTTCGGCCTACGGCCAAACCGGCCCGTACAGTCCCAAGCCGGGGTTTGGTCGCATTGCGAACGCCTTCGGGGGTATCTCGTTCTTGGCCGGGTTCCCGGACCGACCACCGGTAACGCCGGGGTCGGCGACCTTGGCGGACTATATGGCCGGGATCTACGGCGCCTTGGGCGCGATGTTTGCGCTCCGCGCGCTGGAGCATACCGGCGAAGGTCAGGTCGTGGACATCGGTCTTTATGAGCCGATCTTTCGGATATTGGACGAACTGGCGCCGGCTTTTGACATGTTCGGGAAGGTGCGCCAACGCATGGGCCCCGGCACGGTCAACGTCGTGCCGCATAGCCACTATCCGACCAAAGACAATCGTTGGATTGCGATCGCGTGCACCAACGACAAGATTTTTGGACGGCTGGCCGATGTGATGGGGCGCGGGGACGTTACCGGCGAGGGGACTTACGGAACCCTCGCCAAGCGCGAAGCGGCGCGCGCCGAGGTGGATCAGTTCGTGACTTCTTGGACCCTGCAGTATGACCGTGACGAGATCATCTCGATGTGCACCGAAGGTGAGGTGCCCTGCGGGCCGGTGTTCTCGATCGACGAGATTTTCGAGGACCCCCAATACGCCGCCCGGGAAAACCTCAAGGAGATGACCGATCCGCGGATTGGCACGCTCAAAGTGCCGAATGTGGTGCCGCGCCTTACCGGCACGCCAGGGGGAATCGATCATCTCGGCCCATCGCTGGGGCAGGATAGCGATAGTGTGTTCGAGAGTTTGTTGGGCCTGAGTTCAACCGATATTGAGAAACTGCGTGATCAGGGCGTGATCTAATCCCTGTAGGATTGAAACCGCCGACGGATCAGGCGTGTACTGGTAACTAAGGACTTTCTCGGTCGCGCCGATGGAACAAAACGAACCGTCAGACGTTAGCCCTTCGACGACATGGACTGGAAGGATGTTGGATATGAGAGCGATTGCAGCCTTTTTTGGCGTTTTGGCCATGGCGCTGATGATGGGTCTGGGCGGCGCCAACTCAATGAGTGGGTTGGGCGCAAAGGCCAGCGATCACCCGGACTGGGAAAAGGCCGTCGCGGCGCTTCAAAGTGAGGACTACAAGGCTGCGCTGCCGCTGCTGACCAATGTCATCAAGAGTGAACCCAAGAACCCCGATGCCCAAAACCTCACCGGCTTTGCCCATCGAATGCTCAAGAACTACGAGATGGCGTTCAGCCACTACGCGCGTGCTTTGGAACTCGACCCGAAGCACAAAGGGGCGCACGAGTACATCGGCATTTCCTATTTGGAAACCGATCAACTCGAAAAGGCCGAGGAGACACTCGTGTCGCTGAAAAAGCTCTGTGCGTTCTGTCCCGAACGCCGATCGCTTGATCGCGCCGTCAAATCGTATAAACGCGCGAACAAGTCGAGTTAGCCTCCCACTACGAGCCTTCCTTTGCCTTCGATGCCAGACGCGATATAACGCGTCTCTCGCCGCACTTTGCCGCGCGAGACGCGAGGTGAGACGTGTATCGAATTCGAATCGCTCTCACGGGTGTTTTCGTGCTGGTCTCCTCTATGGCCGGTGCGGCAGACCGAGACGGGGCCTACGTTTCAGGTGCGGTCGCTTTTGCAACCGCAGACGATATTGATGCCGATTTCAATACTTTTCTCGCCCCCATCGACCTAGAGTCGGGTCGCGTCGGACAGATCGCCATCGGGCGACATTTCGGCGAGATGTTGCGGGGCGAGATCGAGCTCTCCCATAGCATGCACGACGCGGATCAGGTTGCGGGCGCGCAAGCTGCCGGCGACGTCACGTCGTTGGCGCTCGGGGGCAACCTCCTGGCCGATTTGCATCTCTCCGGCGCCATTACGCCCTACGTTGGGTTGGGCGTCGGCATGGTGCGCGTCTCGCTGGATGGGGTTGCGCCGGTCGGCGGCTCGACCCTGGATGACAGCGCCACGGTCCCCTACATCCAAGAGGGATCGCGGGCGCCGCCTAAGACCTCAATGACCGTGTGGCCCTGTTCGCTGACCTACGTTACCGCGGTACGCAGCGCCTCGACTTAACAACGCGGGCCGGCGCAGCGGTTTCCCCGAACTTCACCGACCAACGTCTCATGGTCGGGTTGCGTTGGCGCTTTGGTGGACCTCGCGAAAAGGTTCAGACGCCACCGGCCGTCGCCCGCCAGGCGCAGGCGGCAGCGCCCAAGGCGCCCGCACAAAAGGAAGTCGAGAAGGCACAGACCCAAGCAGCCCCGGCAAAGCCGGCGCAGGAGGAGGCAGACCGCCTTGCCGAAATACCGCGCGAGTACTTGGTGTTCTTTGACTGGGATCGGGCCGACATCACGACCGAAGCGGCGCAAATCATCCGGGCAGCGGCGGCGAATGCGAAGGCTCTCCGGAGCGTGCGTCTCACCACCACAGGACACGCGGATCGCTCCGGTCCGGACCCTTACAACCTGAGGCTATCGCAACGACGCGCTGAGGCCGTGCGCGCGGTCCTGATTAGGGAAGGGGTGCCGACCCGCGAAATCGAGATTTTCGCGCGAGGTGAAAGCGACCCGCTTGTCGAGACGCCGGACGGGGTGCGCGAACCGCGCAACCGTCGCGTTCAAATCTTTCTAAATTAGTTTTTCGCGGTCCGAAGAAGCGTCAAGCGCCCCTGTGGGAGCGGGGTGGCCGCGCGGTCGCTTGCGAAGGCGATGAGGTTTCGATTGGGCAGTCGCAACCGCAATGGCGCCCGCCACCAAGAGACCAAAAATACCAATACGTCGAACCGCGAAATCCCCCAGAACCTGTCGTCCCTAGGCTTTATGGCACCGCAGGGGCCATTGCACAAGTTCTGATTCGTTACCTCAATTTAGAGGCATATCTATCGGATAATACTACAAAATATTGATTTTTGGACCGTTATAGGTCGGTCAGCATGGCCGCTGCGACGGCGGCCAAAACCACTAGCGCCGAGACCCCGGCAAGGACGAATGGCTCTATCGCCTTGCCCGCACGGCTGCTGAAGGCCGGGAGTCGGAAGACCTTATCGGCAAAGAACACCAAGATCAGGATCGTCAGGCTGAGCCGGTTTGCCACACCGCCAATCGCTGCCGCACCCGCAAACAGCAGGATTGGGGCGGCAATCCCGACCATTAGTCCGCCACCGCCGACAAAACGTTGCTTGGGCCAATTCCATAGAAAAAAAGCCGCGACCGCAGTGCTCGCGCTGAGGGAGACACTGGTGCCCAGGCGCTCACCGGCGATGAGCAGGACCAGCCCAATACCGAGGGCCGCCATGGCGAGCAGAACAAGCGGCGTCTGATTGGTTTGTTCGAAATCCGAGAAGCTGAAGGTAATAACCGCGATCGCGACGAAACAGAGCCCGAATATGGCGGTCTCGATCGACAAGGTGCCGCCGATTTGAGGATTGGTTAGCCAAATCAACGCCAATAATGGCGCGGCGATAATCAGCGTTCTCATGATCGGTCGCACGGGTTGGAACAGCAGATCGGCGACCAGCCCAACCGCGACAAGTCCGCCGATCAGGAGGAAAGTGGTGTCAGCGAGGAGGTCGCCTGGATTTCGTCCAAGGGCGTAGGCGGCCAAGATGGCGATGCCAGAACCTGTACTGGCGATTCTGGGACCGACCGTGGGGCCGGCGACCAGACGGATCAGTCCAACGGCCACGAAGGCCAGAACCGCCGGAATGGCCCCAAATTGGATCCATTGATTGTCAAGCACGAGACTAGAAGCGGAAAAGCCCGATCCTGACGAGCAGGACCGGGCTTCCCATAAAAACTAAACGTCCGCTATCTGGACATGCCGCGGAACAAATACAGAATGATGCCCAACGCGATCAAGCCGACGAGACCGGCATTACCAAGTTGATCGATAAGACTCATCAGATTGTCAACGACACTGCCGAACCATGGCAGGTTCGGTCCGACGAGGATCTGAGCTGCCACCGCGAGCGGAATGAGAACGAGGACCACTCCGACGAGTTGGGCGACCCACCCTCTTACTTTGTCAAACATATCAGGCATGTTTTCCCCTTCTAAGGATTGGTTACATGGCTGCAAAGGTTCTCGGGGCCGAGATTGTGCATAGATGTAGTGGTTTGTCCACTAGATTTAGTTTTCGCTAAGTTAACCGGCGAAAACCGGCACAAACTATTGGATTTTTGAACAGTCAGGGCCGCCGTCATCTTGGCCCTTATCTAGAGCGCCCGGGTAATTAGTATGCTCTGACTGAGCGATCCAGGGCCATTATTTGGTGCTCATTTCGGCTGGACTAGGCCGGCAGAACTGATGGTCGTGAGCGCGCTCGATTACCCCGTGAGGGGGCGCACCGCGCTAGCTGAAGCGCCTGAATTCCCCGGAGTGGAAAAGCAAGGGGTCGAGCGCCTGGTTCACATAGCGTTCGACGGCGCCGAGGATGATCTCGTGGTCGCCGCCGGGGTAGCGCGCGTCGACACGACACTCGATGTAGGCGGCGCAGCCCTCGATCAACGGCACCCCCTCGAAGCCTTCGTGCCAAGCAACGCCCGCAAACTTGTCGGCACCAGACTTCGCGAAGCGAAGCGCGAGGTCCTCTTGCGAGGCTTCCAAAACGTTGACCGCGAAAGGCTTGCCGTCGGTAAAGGCGGGGCCGCTCAGAGAGGATTTGGCGATGCTCCAAAGGATAAGCGGCGGGTCCAACGACACAGAGGTAAATGAATTGCACGTGACGCCGAGCAATCCGCCGTTCCCATCCACCGTCGTGACGATCGCGACACCTGTCGCGAACTGGCCCAACATGTCGCGAAGCCGTCGCCGCGAATGATCGTCGGTCCCCGCCGGTTCGCGCTCGGGGACGGTGGTTCTTGTTTTTTCGGTGTCAGCGGTCACAAAGCCCCAGGTCAGCAGTTAAACAATCCGGCTATCGAGTGACACGCTGTCATAGGCGGGATCAAGCCCATTTTTAGCCCAGGCCACATAGGAACAGGACCGCGCCCTTGCCCGCACTGTGATCATGTGGTTTGTTCGTATAGTGGTCAATTAATCCTCGATCCGAAGGCCTTTAGCCAACATATCTAAATGACACAGTTTCGTCCTGTCCGATCGTTGGTTCGCGGTTTGGATATCCTCCAAGTCCTGAACAGACGCAATGGTGCGACCGTCACAGAGGTGGCCGAAGATACGTCGCTGTCTCGTGGGACGGTGTATCGGATGCTCGAGACCCTCCGCGAGGCAGGGTACGTGTTCCGCGACGGCGCTGATGCACGGTACCGGCTGACCATCATGGTGCGTGGGCTAAGTGACGGTTTCAGTGACGAGTCCTGGGTATCCGAGATCGCTAAGCCGCGCATCGAGGAACTCTGCGCCAAGGTCGTCTGGCCGATCGCCATCGCGACGATCCATGGCACCACGATGCTGGTCCGCGAGACCACGGACAAGAACTCGCCGCTGGTACTCCGGCGCATCAGCGGCGGCTTTCGGGTTCCGATCTTGGCGACTTCCGCGGGTCAGGCGTATCTCGCCTTTTGTCCTGACGAACAGCGCGAAACATTGCTGGATGTTCTGTCGCGGTCGGACACGCATCCTTCGGACATGATGGCGCGAAATCCCCGATTGACCCGCAAGATCCTTGGCGAAGTCCGCGAGCGCGGCTATGCGACAACGACCCGTCCGCACCTCAACGATAGCGCGATCGCCGTCCCCGTTTTGCCGCACGGCCGCGTGGTTGCCGCGATCAGTATGCGATACATCGACAGTGCGATGCCGGTGTCGACGGCGGTCGAGAAATACCTGGGGGATCTGCAAGCGACCGCCCAGGGAATCGCTGTGGCCTTCGAGGAAAAGAGCCAGCTCGAAAAAGGTTAGGGGGTCGCCGCGACACCTTCGAGGTAAACCAACGTGGTTGCCAACTTGGCCAGCGCAGTCGCTCGAGCAAAGCTATTCTCGATTTGGGCCGCCACCAGGAGCGCTGCATCAAATGCCGCGCGTGCAAGATTGGCCTCACCCCGTTCGGCACTGCTCAGCGCAAGTCGGGACAGCGTCCATGATCGGTCCAGATCGCTGGTGATGCTTTCCGCGGCTTCCCAAGCAAGCGACCGCGTCTTTTCGGTGTCGGTGCTGCCGTCGCGCGCCTGAACCGACGCAAGGTGCCAAAGAGACTGCGCTCGTAGCCCGCCGTCTTTGATCTTAGCTGCTGCCTCCGTTGCGCTTTGGTAGCCGCGCATTTCCGCGAGAGCGGCTGTAATCCGGCTGACCGCAAAGGCTTTGGCGTAAGTGAAGCGGTCGTCAATATTTTCCGCATCAGCCTGGGCTTGGGCCAAGCTTTGCTCGGCACCGTCGAGATTGCCGACGCGCGCTTGGGCAATCGCGACGTAGGTCAATGCGACGACCCGATAGCGCGAATCGACGACCTCGGTGGCATCCTCGAGGGGGGATCGGCGCCAAGCCTGATTGAGCGCTCTTTTCTGCCAACGCGAGAAGCGCCGGTCGACGCATCTCCAAATCCCCGATCTGGGTCATTAACGCGCCGGCCCGCTCGGTTTGCCCTAGCGCTGCATAGACGGCAGAGATCTTCCCAAGGGCGCGATCACGCTCTGAGCCGCTGACGGTTGCGTCGTGGGCCGTGTCGAGGGCGACCTGGAGGACGTGGTCTGCGGCGTCGGTCGCGTCTGCAGCATGGAGTTTTGGTGCGAGGTCAGCCAACAGGGCGACCGTGGCGGCCTGCTTCTCGACGCCGCTAGCAAGCGCGAGCAACTCTCCAAGGATTTGGCCGAGGCCGATGTGGTCGCCCTCGCGCGCTTTCGTAGTGGCATTGGCGGCCAGGATCTCAGCCGCACCAATAGCTTGTTCGCACGACCCACGGTCTCGAGATGGTCCAAAAGTTCCCGGGTTGGACGCCCGGTCACTGCCAAGTTGACCTGGGATTCGTAGATCCGAATAGCCCGATCGGTGGCCGGCGAGACCCGACCGTCGGAGGGGCCGGTGTACAGGCCTAGTTCGGCGAGGACGTCCTGGATGCGCGAGACGAGGGCCGAGAGCCGCACGGCATCTGGCGGAAAGTCGAGATTGGCACCGTCGCGGTCTTCGACTGCTGCAAGGACGAGCATCGTGGGCGTGTCGGAGACCGTGCCAACTGGCAGGGCGTGGGTGGACGACGGCCCGAGCGTCCCGCAAAGCATCGCGCTCGCAATGGCTGCGAGGCGTATGGCCGGGAGATGACAGTTCCTGACGATAGCCTAGCGTCCTATCTGGTGGTTAAACCACCCCACAAAACACAATATCTAGGTATCATACACTGAAACGCCGGTCCCGGCAGGATCCAGTGTCACTCCGCCTAACGTTCCCGCAATCGTTGGGCGCCGGGCGGCCTCGGGGGTGGAACAACTTGGTGGGCCTTCGCATGGAAAACCCATGGAGAGAAAAACCGGGATATTAGGTAGAAAGAGGCAACGACCTGCAACCGAGTCGGACGGATCGGCGCGCCGTGATCGGCATTCGCCTATGTGGTCCTTGCCATCGGTGCGTTCCGTTTGTTGAATAACCCATGCCAGCACAGGCTGAGCATGGTAGGACATCAGATCGACCCCTTGAGCGCACGAATTTTTGGTCCGTGATCACCGATTGATGCACCGCGATGGCGAATACTTCTGAAAACACTCTTTGCGGTATCCAACTGTTTGCGAATTTGCCGCCGGAAGAGGTCGCGAGCCTCGAGTCGCGGTGCAAATGGACGCAATACCCCGCCGGCGCGCAAATCCTTGAGCGTGAAAACGACAATCGCGATGTCTATTTCGTCGTTGATGGCTCTGTCCGGATCGTCAATTACTCCACATCCGGTCGCGAGATCGCGTTAGCAACGGTTGAAGCCGGGAGCTATTTCGGAGAACTGTCGGCGGTTGACGGTGAGCGTCGGTCCGCGAACGTCGTGGCCGTTACCAACTGCACCGTCGCAACCATCACACCGGCCGTCTTTAGCCGTCTCCTCGTCAAACATCCGACGGTGGCGATGCACGTGTTGCAGCGCCTGGCGAGCATTGTGCGTGTGGCTGACGACAGGATCATGGATCTAAACACCTTGCGCGCCGCGCAACGGGTTTACGTGGAGCTGACTCGCCTTACCGATCGTGATGTCGCGGTCCCAGACCTGTGGGTTATCCGTCCGATGCTCAGTCATAGAGAAATAGCTAGTCGGGCGAGCACGACGCGCGAAACTGTCGCACGCGTTCTTGGGCAACTTGCCCATGCTGGAGTCGTCGAGCGCAAGAGTAAGGCCCTCTATATTGGCGACAAAGAGCGATTGGAGCGCCTTGCAGAACTCTCCTCTCCGGACGGCATGGTTACCCCAAAGACCAAAGCGCCGTCCGACATGACCGTCCCCGACTAAGCCAGCCGTGAGGTCGGATAACCCCGTAGACGGGCAGACGACGGGCGCCGCTGGCAGCAAGGATGATATGGCGCGGACTTGCGCCGTGACGGTGGTTATTCCCGTCCATAACGAGGCGGCCAACATCGCCGACCTTGTGAACGAGACGACAACGGCGCTGCGCGGCAAAATGGAATTCGAGATCATCGTCGCCGACGATGCGAGCGACGATGCGACTGCGTCGATCTTGGCTGGCCTTACCGCCGAGGTGCCCGAACTAAGGGTGGTCCGACATACGCGCCAGTCCGGGCAGAGTGCCGGTGTCCTCAGTGGCGCGCGCGCCGCGCGAGCACCGTGGATCGCAACCATTGATGGCGATGGGCAAAATGACCCGGCGGATATTCTCAAACTGATCGCACGACGTGACGTCGAAACGGCAAAGGGACCGCTCCTCGTTGCGGGGCGCCGTGCAAACCGGCAAGACAATGGGCGCAAGAAAGTGCAATCGCGCATCGCCAACGCGGTCCGAGCCCGTCTTCTTGGGGACCGGACACCGGATGCAGGCTGCGGTCTCAAGTTATTTCCGCGCGACGCGTTCTTGCTGCTACCACACTTCGATCACTTCCACCGCTTCTTGCCGGCTCTGTTCATTTGGTTAGGGGGCGATGTTGTGTCTGAAGATGTTGGACACCGCCCGCGCCAGGGTGGGCGATCCCACTATGGGATGTGGGGGCGGCTTGCCGTCGGGATCGTCGATCTGTTCGGTGTGATGTGGTTGCAGCGGCGGCGCGTGGTAATAGAAGCCAGAGAACAATCGGCGGAAAAGGAGCTTGATGGGCGATGAGTACGACAGTCATGTGGACGATCGTCGGATTTGCCGGCCAGGCGCTCTTTAGCGGGCGGTTCATTGCTCAATGGCTCGTCAGCGAGTGGCGTCGCCGGAGCGTCGTGCCGATTGCGTTTTGGTACTTCAGCCTCGCGGGTGGTGCGACGCTCTTGACCTATGCGATCTACCGGGAAGACCCGGTGTTCATTGTGGGGCAAGCTGCGGGGCTCTTGATCTACTCTCGCAATCTCTATCTCATCTTTCGCGAGCGTCGGAACGCCGTTGCGTCCGAACCCCAATAGCGTTAGCTCTCGGGCAGCGACCCGCATGACCAGAAATTTTCCCCATTATCTCGCCTGGGCCGCCATTTGGGTCCTTGTGGTCGCGGCTGCGTTGATCTTGCGCCCGGTATTGCCGCTCGACGAAACGCGTTACTTCGCTGTGGCATGGGAGATGTGGCGTAGCGGGAACCTGTTGGTGCCGGAACTCAATGGCGCTTTTTATAGCCACAAGCCGCCGCTCCTGTTTTGGCTGATCAATGCCGGGTGGGGCCTCTTTGGGCCGACTGAGATCTGGGGCCGCCTCGTCGCGCCGGCTTTTGGTCTTGGGTCGGTATTCCTCACCCATCGGCTCGCGATGCTGTTGTGGCCGGGCTCACGGCCCGCTCAATTGGTTGCGCCATGGATCGTCTGCGGGGCGCTTCTCTGGCTCATCACGACGACGCTAAGCATGTTCGACACCATGGTCGTGTTTTTCACGCTGGCCAGTCTTATTGGGCTTGCGTTGGCCGCGTCGGCACGCGCCGCAGGGGGGCCACTGGATCGGCCACGGTTCCTCGCGGGCTGGGCGCTGTTTGCCGTCGGGGTCGGTCTAGGTGTTCTCGCAAAGGGACCGGTGATCCTCGTGTTCACCTTGCCGACCGCACTTCTTGCGCCGGTTTGGTGGTCGCCGGCGGAGGCGCGCGTCCGGATTGGTGGCTTGAATTGGTACTTGATGTTGCTCCTCTCGATCGTTGTCGCTGCCGGTATCGCGCTGGCCTGGGCCATACCGGCCGCGATATCGGGGGGCGAGGCATTCGCCCAGGCAATATTTTTGGGTCAAACCACCGGACGCATTGCCGGGTCTTTCTCTCATGGCAGACCCTTTTGGTGGTATTTGCCCATGCAGCTGGCGCTGCTGTTTCCCTGGGTGTTGTGGCCGACGTTGTGGCGCGGATTTTGGGCGGCGGACTGGCGTCGTGATCCCGGCATGCGGTTTGCGGCCGTGTGGTTTGTGGCGGCGTGTGTGATCTTGTCCGCGTTCACCGACAAGCAGCCGCACTATTTTTTGGCTGCGCTGCCGGCTTTTGCACTCTT
>CALJDF010000042.1 GCA_938023835.1 uncultured Alphaproteobacteria bacterium | reverse complement strand
CGAGCTTGGCGCGGCGCTAGTATAGGGCGTGGTCAGAGCACGTCATGACCAAACGCATGGCCCCAATGGGCAACGGCGGTTGAAACAACCCTGTTTGGTCTTACCTAAGAAGTGTAGGCACGCGAACCTTCGGCTGACGCGCCAGAACGAAGCCGGGGAGCAAGTCGCGTGGCCTCGGAGAACGATATGTCATCGCACCCCGGTAACCCTGAGGCGACTCCCACGAGCACCGCCCGCCAATGGTCCGGCGTGATCGTGGTGCATCTGTTGATGGCTTTGGCTCTGTTGGCCTGCGGCAGTGATCTCGGGTGGTGGCAGGGATGGCTCTTTTCCGCGTTGGTAGTTGCCGCCAGCGTCGTCGGTCACGTTTGGGCGATCAAACGACATCCGGACCTGATGGCCGAACGGCAAAACACGGAAAACATCCGAAGCGCGAAGGCCTGGGACAAGGTGCTGGCACCCCTGATGGCGCTGAGTGCGGTGTTCCCACTGGTCATCGTGGCCGGGCTGGATCACCGCTTTGGCTGGTCTGCCGAGTTTCCGTCATGGCTTGTCGTGCTCGGCTTCATCGTGATTGCGCTCGGATACGCCTTCGCTGCCTGGGCCTTCGCCGAGAACCGTTTCTTTTCGAGCGTCGTGCGCATTCAGTCCGATCGCGGGCATACGGTGTGCGACAGCGGCCCCTACCGGATTGTGCGGCACCCCGGGTACGCCGGAATCGTAATGCCGTTGCTAGGGACTGTGCTGGCTTTGGGCTCCGCGTGGACAATCATTCCGGCTGCGGTGGCGTTAGTCGTCGCGGTGATCAGAACCGCACTGGAAGACCGAACTCTCCAAGAAGAATTGCCGGGTTATCGCGACTATGCGCAGCGGGTGCGCTATCGGTTGATGCCGGGGGTTTACTAAGGGCCTCGCCCAACGTTTCCGAAGCCTACTCGAAGCCCAGGTTGCCGGGGCTCAACATGCCGTCAGGGTCGAGGTGGTTCTTCATCTCGGCAATAAGTCGCGCGGTTTCCGGCGCGAGCGAGTCTTGGTAGCGATAGAACTTGGCGAGTTGCACGTTTACCGCGCCGAGATCAAAGAACAGATCGCGTAATTCGAAGCGCAGGCGTTGCGCGAAGGCACGCGCGTCGGGGTCGGGTTTGTTGTCTTTGACCTTTTTGGCGGTCGGCGCATCGAGATGGCGCAGGTGCAATTCGCTGACCTCGTCAAACCAATAGAACGAGGGTTCGCACAGGAAGTACTGATCGGTGAAATGGGTCATGTAGGATTCGACCATCCCGTGGCGATCCATTTCGGCCCGGTGCGCGTCGAAGAACGCTTGCACGGCGGTGGTTGTTTTGACGGCAGACGAGAGCGGCAGCATGGCGTTGGTCGGCACCCAGCGCTGGCCTTCCTCGCCCAAGAAGCCACGCACAAAGAAGCGGTTCGTCGCCATCGCCATGGGCAGTAGGTTCGGTATCTCGCGGCCGCGTTTGAGCGAGATATCCCGCACGACCTCCATCGCCGCTTCGGCCGCGGCGTCGTTGATGCCATCCAGCGAGATGTGCATCGACCACTTCACGCCTTCCATGAAGTTGCGCCCCGTCGCCGCCATCTGGATCGAATTCTTCAGACCGCCCTTCCCCTTCGCGACCTTGGCCAAGGTCGCGATGGCCTCGGAAAAGCCGAGCTTGGCGAAGCCCGCACTTTTGAAAGGATCGAGCCCGAGCACGCCCTTGGCGCCGATGACGCCGGTGTGGGCGAGTTCGACCATCGTCGCGGCTTTGTCCTCGTAGGTCTCGAACGCAAAGGAGCCATAGGCGAGGCCGGGGAGTTTTTTCACCAAGAGCATCACGGCGCAGGTCTTGACGCCGAAGGCGCCGGTGTCGCCCATGAACAGCCCGGCTAGGTCGGGGCCGTATCCGCGGTAGAACGGGTTCGCATCCTGGCTGCGGCCCCAGGAGCCGGTGCGCACCACGCTGCCGTCGGCGCGCACAACCTCGATCGCAAGAATGTCGGCCATGCCTTGCGGCACGTTTTGCGACAGCGCGCCGCCGACGGTGGAGTAGACGCCCGAGTAGGGCGCGGAGAAGGCGACGGCGAGGCCCTTTTCGGCCACGGCCTCGAACACCGACTTCCAGGTACAGCCGGCCTCGGCGATCACGTAATGATCTTCGGCGTTGACTTCGACGACGCGGTTGAGGCCGCGCATATCGATCAACACGGTGCCGGGGCGCACCGGGACGTAACCCTTGGTGTAGGACATGCCGCCGCCACGTGTGGCGATGACGAGACCGGCATCGCCCGCGGTCTTGACGATAGCCACGATCTCTTCGGTAGTGTGCGGTTGGACCACGAGGTCGGCGGTTTCGACGTCGTCCCAGAAGAAGATGTCGCGCGAGAAATAGCGGCGCTCCGCCTCGTCGGTCACGACATGGGCATCGCCCACGATGGGGGCGAACAGGCCGGGTAGATCGTCAATCGGTTGGGCGGCGGCGGTCATGGGTGTCTCCCCTCAATCTCCGGGGCTACCTGACACCGGCGTTGCGACGATGGCAAGGCGCCGACGCGTTGGGTGTTCACGGTGCGGCGTATTCTTTGCCGAGCGCCCACAAGATGAAGGCGTACATGCGCCCCACTTCGTCGAGGCGATCGAAGCGGCCGGCTTTGCCGCCGTGGCCGGCGTCCATGTTGATGTGCATGAGCAAGGGATTGTTATCGGTTTTGGCAGCGCGCAGTTTGGCGACCCATTTGGCTGGCTCCCAATAGGTGACACGTGGGTCGGACACGCCGCCGTTGATCAACATGGCGGGATAGTCCTGCGCGGTGACGTTGTCGTAGGGCGAGTAGGACGCGATGAAGGCGCGCGCGGTCTCGTCGGTAATGGGGTTGCCCCACTCGACCCACTCGGGAGGGGTGAGCGGCAGGGTGTCGTCGAGAATGGTGGTGAGAACATCGACGAAGGGAACATCGGCAAC
>CALJDF010000041.1 GCA_938023835.1 uncultured Alphaproteobacteria bacterium | reverse complement strand
AAATCCACAATCCGGTCGATTGGCCGGATCCCTCGCGCATTGATCGGGTCGAAGAGCCTTGGATCAAAGCAACGATCATGGTGCCTGATGAATTCCTCGGCGCGGTCCTCAAGTTGTGCGAAGAACGGCGCGGCGTGCAGGTGGACCTGACCTATGTCGGGTCGCGCGCGGTGGCCAGTTACCGGTTGCCGCTCAACGAGGTGGTGTTCGATTTCTACGATCGTCTCAAGTCGGTTACCCGCGGGTATGCAAGTTTCGATTACCAACTTGACGGCTACGAGGACGGCGATTTGGTCAAGATGTCGATCCTCGTCAACGGCGAGCCGGTCGATGCGCTGGCGATGATCGTGAACCGCAAAAACTCCGAGGTGCGTGGCCGCTCGATTTGCGAGCGCCTCAAGGAACTCATCCCGCGTCACATGTTCAAGATTCCGATTCAGGCCGCGCTCGGTGGTAAGGTCGTGGCCCGCGAAACCATCAGCGCTTTACGCAAAGATGTTCTTGCCAAGTGCTATGGCGGCGATGTCTCGCGCAAGCGCAAGCTGCTCGATAAGCAGAAGAAAGGTAAAAAGCGGATGCGCACGATCGGCAAGGTCGATATACCGCAAGAGGCCTTTATCGCTGCGCTCAAGCTGGGCGAGACCTAGGCTCTAGCTGATAAACCAGCGGTCCTTGCGCTGGCGCCGGAACAGCCGGCGCAACACGAGCCCGAGAACGCCGAACACCAGCCAGCCAGGCCACAGCAACACGGTTTGCATAACAGGGTCCCATAGCCAAGGTGCGATGTGGCGCTGGATCGCGGGCTGAGCAAGGCTGAGGCTTTCTCGGTGTAAACGAAACCATTGCTCACCGAGGGCGCCGAAGTGGATTGATCCGGCGTCGACTGAATCGATGACCGCCCATCCAAACGAGAACACAGCAATGCCCAGGCATAGCCACGCGACGAACCGACCGACTACCATGCTCCCCCTTCGCGGCAGAGTGGTTCCATCGGTCAATAATGAAGCCTTGGGCACCGCCGCACCACCGAAGTTCGGCCAGACCCCTGATTTTCCTCACCGTTTTCGGGCCGAGAGCGTTGGAATCCGCCGCCCTGTGTCGCTAGTATTCCGCCGCCGACAGGATTTCCGGAGGGATGGCCGAGTGGCTTAAGGCGCACGCTTGGAAAGCGTGTTTACGGTAATCCGTAACGTGGGTTCGAATCCCACTCCCTCCGCCATTCGGTTCAACCACCAACGTCCCGGGTGAACCGGTAGAAAATGAAGGCTTGGTGCGCGCCCGATGGGGTCGTGTGATCCTCGGATGAAGAGCATTCCAGCCGAAGGAGCCCGTCGAAAACGTCTTCGATGGCGTCTTTGTCATAACGCACGACTGGGAGACCGCTACATTGTTGCGGACCGTCTGGACCGAAGGTTGCTATCACGACGTTGCCGTTCTTCGACAAACCGTTTGCGAGCGCGTTTCGGTAAGACGTTCGGTCGGCCTCGTCGGTAAGGAAGTGAAGGACGGCCCGGTCGTGCCACAGAGCATAGCGCCGACGGGGCACCCATTCGGTCACATCGTCGACGATCCAATCAACAGAGTCCTGAAAACGGCCCAGGCGTTCCCGCGTGACTGAGATCGCACGTTTCGAGATGTCGAGGACACTGGTGTCCGTATAGCCTCGGTCGATGAGTGCGTCGATCAGACGTGACGTGCCACCCCCGATATCGATGATCGGTGCAGCTTTATCGATACCGATCTGTGCGATTATGTCCAGCGAGCACGAGGGGTTTTTTTGAAACCAACTGACCTCATCTTCACCTCTTGAGGCGTAGATATTCTCCCAATGGTCTCGGCGCTCAACCATCTCATCAATATAGTCCGCGGGGCCGCGATCATGAACCCTCGTTGTCCTTTGTGTATTGCCAATACCGCAGGGGCACCTATGGCAGATCGCGTTGGATGCGTCACGAACGCCGCCCATACGCAGGTGGGCGGTTGGCTTCGCGGGTATGAGTGTTTAAGAATCCCTGAGTTATCACGGGGCGCGTGCCAGACGATGAGCAAAGATGATCAGGTCGATTGGGAGATTTCGGTAGAGGCGCGTCCGCGGCTTGAGGACTTCTCCTTTGACCTCGAGCGCGCGCTGTCGGCGGTCGTCTTTATTCGCTCGCAAGTGCCCGAGGATGCCTTTACGGCGCAGGTCTTGGGCACCGAACGCGCCGGCAACGGGATCCTCATCAGTGACTCGGGCTTGATCGTAACGATCGGCTATTTGGTCACCGAAGCGGAGTCGCTTTGGTTGGTCGCCAATAACGGCCAAACCGTGCAGGGCGATGTCATCGGGTATGACCACGATACCGGGCTTGGCCTTGTGCAGGCGCTCGGCCGTTTGTCGGTACGCCCCATGGAGATCGGCAGTTCGGCGGATGTGCGTTTGAACGATCCCATGGTCTTGGCGGCGGGTGGCGGTCGGCGCCATGCCCTGGCCGCGAAGGTGGCGGCAAAACGCGAATTTGCTGGATCCTGGGAATACCTTTTGGATGAGTCCATCTTCACAACCCCGGTTCATCCGAATTGGGGTGGTACAGCGCTGATCGACGGGCACGGACGCCTCGTCGGGGTCGGCTCGCTTTTCATTCAGGATGCCGGCCCCAACGGCGATGACGGCAACATGATCGTCCCAATTGATGTCCTGAAGCCGATCCTCGATCCAATGCAAAAGACCGGGCATACCGGTCGGCCGCCACGGCCCTGGTTGGGTCTTTATGCCGCCGATACCGATGAGGCGATCGTCGTGGCCGGGATGGCGAGCGCCGGCCCGGCAAGCCAGAGCGGTGTGATGATCGGCGATGAGATCGTGAAGGTCGCCGGGGCGCCCGTGCAGGGCTTATCGGACCTGCTGCGCCATGTCTGGAGTCAGGGCGAGGCCGGTGTTGAAATCCCGCTCACGGTCCGACGAGAGGAGAGCGGCGCGCACGAGCTGATCTTGCGCTCTGCCGATCGCGCCGATTTTCTCCGCAAACCACGGTTGCATGCCTAGGCTGCCGCTCGCATGACCGTTGCTCCAGACTCCATGGGACGTGACGTTCGGGTGATCGGACTGGTTTCGGGCGGTCATTTCTTCAGCCATTTCTACGTCCTTGTCTTGCCGCCGCTGTTTCCCCTGCTCAAGGTGGAGTTCGGCGTCAGTTACGCATCACTTGGCTTGTTTCTGACGGCGGCGAGTTTGGCGACCGGCATTTGTCAAACGCCGGTCGGGTTTCTGGTGGATCGTTTTGGCGCTCGCTGGATTTTGCTGGCCGGGTTGCTGCTGCACAGCGTGGCCATCATGGCGATTGGGTTTACGACGTCCTATTGGGCGGTACTCGTCTTGTTCATGATCGCCGGCGTCGCCAATACGGTTTATCACCCGGCGGATTACGCCATTCTCAACGCGCGGGTGACGCCGCGCCGCTTGGGTCGTGCGTTTAGCATCCATACCTTCTCCGGCAATATCGCCTGGGCGATC
>CALJDF010000040.1 GCA_938023835.1 uncultured Alphaproteobacteria bacterium | reverse complement strand
AGCCAGAACTACGCCGTTCCCGCCAACGTCGATTTGGCTGATTACAAGTCGATCGTGATTTGGTGCGAAACCTTCGGCGTCCTGATTTCGCCCGCCACCCTCGAAGCGGTCAGCGCCTAACGCGCCTTGCGCAACCGGCTGATCATAGGCTGCGGCGTAAAGGCGCGTACCGGTGGTGGCGTGCCCTCGAAGCGTTCGACCTCGACCAGCGCCGAGTGTGCGCTGGAACCTTGCGCCAATTTCGAGGTGCCCTTGTCGAGGGTCAGCACGTTGGGGTTACCGTGGGCATCCAACCCACCCGGTTCCACTGGGTCGTACCAAGCCCCGGTCGGCAACTGAACTACCGACCTCTGAACCGCGTCGCTGATCACCGCGCCGGCCAGGCACGCGCCGCGCTTATTGAACACGCGCACGATCATGCCGTCCTCGATGCCGCGTGCTGCGGCGTCCTCGGGATGAATCATGATCGGTTCGCGGCCCTACACCTTGCTCGCTTGCGCATAGCCGCCGTTGTCGTATTGGCTATGAAGCCGCGTGCGCGGCTGGTTCGACACTAAGTGCAACGGAAACTCTTTGGCCGTGTCCGACCCCAACCACTCCACCGGTTCCATCCAGGTCGGATGCGGGGGGCAATCGTCATAGTCGAATGATGCGATGGTCTCGGAAAAAATTTCGATCTTGCCGCTGGGTGTCTTTAGGGCCGCCGCGTCGGGATCGCGGCGGAAGTCTTCGAACAACGTGATCGCCACATCGTCGACCGGCATTTCAAGTTCGCCGTCGTCCCAAAATGTCTCGAACTCGGGCAGCTCGAGATCTTCTTCGGCGCTCGATTGGCGAAACCGATTGTAGAGATAGCGCAGCCACGCCATTTCATCGCGGCCTTCGTCATAGGCCTCGCGGACCCCGAACTGCTCGGCCAACCCGCCGAAAATATCAAAGTCGCTGCGTGCGTCGCCGACCGGGTCGACCGCGCGCTGCATGGCAAACAGGAATCGGTCGGAATAGGCGCTGCCGATGTCGTTGCGCTCCAACGAGGTGGTCGCCGGAAACACGATATCGGCGTGCCGCGCCAAGCTGGTCCACCACGGCTCGTTGACGATGATCGTCTCGGGCTTCTGCCACGCTTTCACCAGGCGATTGAGGTCTTGGTGGTGGTGGAACGGATTGCCGCCGCACCAATAGATCATCCGCGTATCGGGGAAGGTCACCTTTTGGCCGTTGTAATCGATGGTCGCGCCGGGGTTCAGCAACATATCGGCGATCCGCGCGACCGGGATAAAGCGGTCGAGCGGGCTATGGCCTGCGGTCAAATGCGGCCCGGCGATCTTGGGCTCGACGCTGCCCACGTTCGAAACCGCGCCATACCCAAAGCCGAAACCGCCGCCCGGCAAACCGATCTGCCCCAGCATCGCGGCCAAGGTCATCAGCATCCAATAGGGCTGTTCGCCATGATCGCCGCGCTGCAGAGACCATGCCGCCGTCAACATCGTGCGCCCCGCCGCCATGCGCCGCGCCAAGGCGCGAATCTCGTCCGCCTCTAGCCCGCAAATCTGGGCGGCCCATGTCGCATCTTTGGCCACGCCGTCGCGCTCGCCCATGACATAGGGTTCGAAGCGCTCGAACCCCACGGCATAGCGCGCGAGGAACGCGTCGTCGTGCAGTCCCTCGGCAATCAGTGTGTACGCCAAGCCCAGCATGAGGGCGGTATCGGTGTTGGGGCGCGGTGTCATCCACTCGGCGTTGGCCAATGCGGCAATGTCCTCACGCACCGGCCCGATGTTAACGAACGCCACGCCGTTGTCGTGACAGGTCTTGAGCCATCCCGATGTCCGATGGCGCCCCACGCCACCGCCGTCGATTTGTGCGTTCTTCAGGGGCACGCCGCCAAACGCCACCATCAGATCGGTGTGTTCGGCAATCACCGACCACGAGGTCATGTTTTGATAGACCGCGCTCCAGCTCCCCACGACATGCGGCACGATGGTGTCGGCCGCGGCCAGGCTATAGGACTGCACCGACTTCACGTTGCCGCCGATCAAATTGAAAAACCGCCGCATGTGGGTTTGGGCATGGTGAAAGCACCCGGCACTGGCCCACCCGTAACTGCCGGCATAGATGGCTTCGTTGCCGTGCGCCTCGCGCACCCGCGCGATGTCCTGCGCGGCAAGCTCAAGTGCGCGCTCCCACGACACCGACACGAACGGATCGACCCCGCGTTTCCCTTTGGCGTGGCCCGGTCCGTCTTCCAACCAGCCCGCGCGCACCATCGGTTGGCGAATCCGCAAGTCGTCTTGGATCGCCTGCACCATCCCCGGCCCGATGGGCGAAGGTTCGGGATCGTCCGCAATCGGTGTCAGGGTCGTCAGCTTGCCGTCGACGACAGCCGCGTCATAGGCGCCCCAATGGGTCGCGGTGCGAAAGGTGGCCGGTGGGCTCATGGCCCGCATCCTAGCAGCGTGGCGGCTCAGAAATAGGGATTGCCGGACTCAAGCCCGAAACTGGCCCGGCCAAAGGGCAGGGCGTTGGGTTCCCACGACATCAACCCGTACGAGGCCAACGCATTCATGTCGCGCGCCCGCATTTGTAGGGGGTGGTCGTCTTTCTGACCGGGCACGCCCATCGCCATCACCAATCGGTCGACGGCGCGGCGACACAACTGCGCGGCAAACGCGACATCACGCTTGAAGCGCACCCGCTGCATCCGTTCCAACACGCCGCGCGCGCGCCCCACCGCGTTGATCTCATCGAGGTCAGCGGTAATCAGGTGTCGCGCCGCATCGATCTCGGCCGCGGCTTCCGCGATTTTTAATTGCAGCGGTGCATGCTCGGCAAGTTTGTCTTCCGACAGCACGCCCATCCGCCCCTGCATCGAGGCGAGATAGGCATCGAGCGCGCCTTTAGCCACGCCAAAACACGGCCCGATCGTCGTGAACGATCCCACCCCCATCATCGGCAGCTTGTAGAGGT
>CALJDF010000039.1 GCA_938023835.1 uncultured Alphaproteobacteria bacterium | reverse complement strand
CCGTGAGGTAAAAGCGGAAGACGTCGCGCAGGCCTTTATCGATCTCGCCCTGGCACGGAAATCGACCGGCGCGGTGATGACCGTGGACGGCGGAAATATCGCCGCGGCACTTCGCTAGGAGAACTGATGCGCTCCGGTATCGATGGCATCGACCACGCAGTTGTCGCGGTCGCCGATCTTGCCAAAGCCAAAGCGGCCTGCGAGCGGCTCGGGTTCACCACGACGCCGCGGCGTCGCATGGTCGGCTGGGGGACCGCCAATTTCAGCGTCATGTTCGACGACAAAGACTTCATCGAACTTCTCGGCGTTATCGACCCCGATGCTTTTCTCACGCCAGGCCTGACGGACTTCCTGGCGACCGGCGAGGGGGCGATGGCCGTGACCATGCGAGCGAACGAAGTGACCGCCGCGCATGGGGCGCTGACGGCATCGGGTGCCGACCCCACGCCGCTTGGCGAGGTCACCATCAATTGCGAAGCCGACGACGGTGTCGTGCCGCAATCCTCTCGCTGGCTCAAGATCGGTGACGCAGCAACACCGGACATGTACTTGATGGTGGTGCAACCGCTCACCCCGCAAAGTATGAGACGGCCTGCCTGGGTATCTCACGCGAACGGCGCGCGGTGCATTCGCGCAATGACAATCGTCGTCGACGATCCGGCGACGCTGCGCCCCGCGTACGAACGGTTGTATGGTACGACTGGACGCCCCCTCGATCGCGGTTTCGCCATCGCAACCGGACATGGCGATTTTCGTTTCGTGACCCCTGGAGCCCTGGCCGAGTCCTATCCCGGGGAGTTCCGGGCGCTTGCCCACGCGGCGCCGACGATCGTAGGAATTACGTTGGAAACAACCGATCTCGCGGCGGCCAAGACCTGCCTTGAGGGGGCTGGCACCCCCTACCGAGCGGTGGCGGGCGGGCTTTGTGTAGCCCCCGGCGCGACATGCGGCGTCATTCTGGAATTCGTCGCGGGCTAGAAACCCAGCAGCACCGTCGGCAGGTACGTCGCGGTCGCCGGAAACAACGCCACAACCGCGAGGACCAATAGTTCGGCCACGACGAACGGCATGACCCCGCGGTACATGTTGCCGTAGGTGATTTCTTTCGGTGCGATCGAGCGCAAGTAGAATATCGCCGGCGCCATCGGCGGCGTCATATAGCTGGTTTGGATCACCACGATCATAAGGACGGCGAACCAAACCTGGTCCACGCCGGCCGCCTTGAGCGGCGCCAGGAAGATCGGTAAAGCTATCAACACGATGGTGATCCAGTCGAGAACAAAGCCAAACCGGAATACGATGAACAAGAACACGGCGACGAGGCCCGCCGGCGGCAAATTCAAAGTCTCGACGGCGCCCGCGACAAGATCGCGCCCGCCGTTCACCAGGAACACGCCTGAGAACATGCCGCCACCGACGACGATCAGCATCACCATCGCGCTGATCGACACCGATTTGCGGACGACTTCATAAAGCACCCGCCAAGAGAACTCGCGGTAGGCAAGGGACAAGAGCAACGCCCCGCCGGCGCCCACGGCCGAAGCTTCAATGGAACGTCGGCGTCAGATGGCCGCCGTTGCGGCCCGACCCGCCGGCCCCGATCTCGTCCGCCTCAAGGACAATTGCGTCGATGCCGCGTTGGGCGAAGTGAAGTGCTGTCGAGAGGCCGGTGTAGCCCGCGCCGACAATCGCCACCGACACGGTGCGGTCGCCGTCCAGCGGCATGGTCGGTGGCGCCGGCGCCGCCGTTGCGGACCACATTGCCTCGGCAAGGGCGCCGCTCACCATCGGATCTAGCCGATGTGTTTCTTGAAGAAAGCCATCGTGCGTTCGGTCGAGATCTTGTCGCTTTCCGCGTGATACGACGGGCGTTGATCACAATGGAACCCGTGTTCGGCTTCGGCATAGCGATAGACCGGCACGTCCGGGTGGGCCGCTTTGATCTTTTCGACGTTTTCGATGGGGATACCGTGGTCCTTGTCGCCGAAGTGCAACTCGACCGGCACCTTTGGGGTCTCGTCAATGAAATCGATGACACGTCCGCCGTAGTAGCCCGACGCGCAATCGACGCCGCTGTCACGGACGGCTGAAACCCAAGCCACGGTGCCGCCCCAGCAATAGCCGACAAGCCCGACCTTGCCGTATTGTTTCACGGCGCCTGAGGCGGCGCGTAAATCCTTCACCACATCGTCCCAATCGATCTTCATGGCGAAACCGCGGCCGGTCTCGACACCCTCGGCGTCGTAACCAAGGTCGACGCCTTTCTGTAGGCGATCAAACATCGCTGGGGCGATGGCGGCGTGGCCTGCTTGTGCAAATTTGTCGGCGTCTTCACGGATGTGGCTGTTCACGCCGAAGATTTCTTGGATCACGATCACCGCACCCTTGGGGGTCCCGGTCGGCAACGCAACGTAGGCGTCGAGCTCGAAGCCGTCTTCGGCTTTCAACGTGATGTTGTCACCCATTGTTTTCTCCCTTTTCCGCGGCGGCTGCCTCGCGGCGCCGCATGAAATTGTTGGTGATGAGGTTCATCACCACCTCGTCGTTTTGGTTGAGAACCCGATAGCGGTTTTTAACGATACCCCGGTCCGGTTTGCTCCGCGAGGGCCGCACCCCGATGACCTCGCCCTCGGCGCGCAGTATATCACCCGGTCGAACCGGTCGAACCCACCGTAGCTCGTCAATGCCCGGCGAGACCATGCCGCTTGATTCGTCCATGATCGAGTCGACCATCATCTTCATGAAAATGGCCGAGGTGTGCCAACCGCTCGCGATCAACCCGCCGGTGTCGGTCGTGGCGGCGAAGGCGGGGTCCGTATGAATGCGCTGCGGGTCGTATTTCGTGGCGAATTCGATGATCTCGCGTTCGCTCACTTCATAGGAGCCAAACGCAAGTTT
>CALJDF010000038.1 GCA_938023835.1 uncultured Alphaproteobacteria bacterium | reverse complement strand
TATTGTCATTGCCGATGTGACGGAGGCTTTCAAAGGGTCCGGTTTCAAGATTTTCGCCGGCGCTATCGAGAAAGGGTCAGTCGTACGGGCGATCCCCGCGCCGGGAGCAGCCAAACGACCGCGCAGCTTTTTCGACAAGATGAACGATTGGGCGCGTAGCGACCAAGGGGCTGCGGGCCTGGGCTATATCGTCTTTGACGATGGCGAGGCAAAGGGCCCAATCGCCAAGAATTTGGACCAAGATAGAATTGATAAAATACGTGATCTAACCGGTTTAAGTGACGGTGATGCCGTATTTTTTTCATGTGACAAAGCCGGCGGTGCCGCCGCCCTTGCGGGCGCCGCCCGCATCCGTCTGGGCGACGATCTCGCGCTTCTCGAAACCGGTGTTTTCCGCTTTTGCTGGATCACGGATTTCCCGCTCTACGAATACGACGAGGAGGCCAAGAAGGTCGAATTCGGCCACAACCCGTTCTCCATGCCGCAGGGTGGACTCGAAGCGCTCGACGCCGAGGACCCGTTGACCATCATGAGTCAGCAGTATGATTTGGTCTGCAACGGGCACGAATTGGCGAGCGGTGCAATCCGGAATCACCGTCCCGACATTATGGTGCGCGCCTTTGAAATCGCGGGCTACAGCGTCGACGAGGTCAAGGAACGTTTTGGCGGTCTCTACAACGCCTTCCACTACGGCGCGCCACCGCATGGTGGCATGGCATTCGGGATGGAACGGATCGTCATGTTGCTCGCCGACGAGAACAACCTACGCGAAGTGACCTTGTTCCCGATGAATCAGCGGGCAGAAGATCTCATGATGGGCGCGCCGTCAGACGCGGCGCCGGCCCACCTTCGTGAATTGTCGGTCCGCGTCGTGGTTCCCGAGCCCAAGAAGGGTGATGGTTAATACGCGCCCTTAGGCTGCCTTCGGTTTCTTTTGCGAAGCAGGCTTTGCGGTCGGCTTAACCGGCGTTTTGGTCTCGGGCCCAGGCGTCGAGGGGGTGCCGCCAATTTTCTGGGTGCTCGCGGCCAGTCGCTCGGCAAGGATCATCGACAGGTTGAACAAGACCCGCACCATGATTTCGGGCATTGAACGCATCGTTTTACGCAAGAAATCTTCGGTCAAGACCAACGCCTCAACATCCGATTCGGCAATAACGTCGGCTGTGCGTGGCGCCGCCGTGATGAGCGCCGCCTCGCCGAAGATCGCGCCGCTGCCCAGAGTTGCTACCGTCCGATTGTTGGCTTTGACCGCGACCTCCCCCTGCAAAACCACGAACATCTCGCGGCTTCGCTGACCCGCGGAAACGATCGTGTCGCCTTTCATGGCCCGTATCAGGTTGCCTTCGCGCACGAGCTTTTTGGCTTCTCCGTGGTTCAAGCTGTGCAGGAGCGGAATGCCCTCAAGCGGTGTCTGCTGCATTTTCTCGCTGAGAAACTGCCAGAACCGCTCTTCATCCATGCCGCGGTCGGTCCCTTGTTTGGCCGCCTCGGGAAAAGCAGTCTCAAACCATTTCGCGGTGGTCCCGTTGTTCTCGTACTCCTCCGCGATCTTATGGAACGGCGACCCGATTTCGCGCAGGTGGGCGACATCCTCCATGAGAAGCACGAGCGGCACCTGGTACTCGCGATCGTCACTTTCAAAGTTCTCGCCGTAGCGGCGGTACCCCATCTGCTCGTAAAGCGGGACCAGGGCAGGCGGGCAACTTGCGAAGTCGAACCGGCTGCCGAGATGCCGTTGGGTTTTGTACGCGGCGCCTAAAAGGACGCGAATCACCTGACGCTGGCCCCATTTCTTAGCCACCGTGAAATGGGTCGTGAGGGTCATGCTCGTTTCGTCGAAATCCGAAAAGCCGTCGAGTTGATAGTTCTCGCGCACTTTCTTGGGGAACTTGGCAATCTTTCCCGATGTGATGCGGATCGAGGCAATGACCTGGTTGTCGGCGGTCAGGTAGAGGTGGATGGCCTTCTCGTCCAGAGGATCGGAGATGGTTCTTTCATCGTGATCGGCGTGGACCGAGTCGCCGCCCATTTCCTGCACGATCGTGTGATAGCGAAACAAAGAAATCCGATGCCGGTCTTCTTCGGTCTTCGCTTGAAGTACCGATAGTTTGGACGTGTTCTGAGGCCTCCCCGTTGTCATGCCGCACCCTCCGAGATCAAGCCTACGGGGCGGGGCGGGGGGTGTAAATCCGCTTCTAACTGGTGTTGGCGGGCAAGAAAAAATGGGTGCGCCTGTGACGCACCCCGTGGGATCAGGCCTTACTAAGAAGCAGCACTAATTATGAACAACCACTCGTCGAACCACAGGTGTTGCATTTGAGGCAGGTGCCGTTTCGCACCAGCGTGAAGTTGCCGCATTCACCGCAGGCGTCGCCTTCATATCCCTTCATCCGCGCCTCGCGGATGCGGTCCATTGTCGGATCAACTTCAACCTCGACCTCGGCGACAGTCGTCAAGGTTTCTAGGACGACGCGCGCGGCGGCCGGGGCGGAAATACCCTCGACGCCGGCACTCCCCGCAGCGGCGGGCTCCGCGTTGCTGCCAAGGAATGCGGTCGTGGTTTGCGATCCATCGACGACCCCGCCGTTGACCACATAGAGGTTGGTCCGCATGTAGCCGTTGCTTGCGACGCCCATAACAGCTGCCAGCGGTGTCTCATCGGCCTCCTGGCCTTCCTCGACCGTCGAATCACCGCTGTTCCCGCGCAGGACGTCGTGGCGCAAATCATTTGGCTCGACATGGGCGAGGTCGGTCCGACCGAGATAGGAAATCGCAAGTTCGCGGAACAAATAATCCAGCACCGAGGTTGCCATCTTGATGGCGTCGTTGCCCTCAACTAAGCCGGATGGCTCAAACCGCGTGAACGTGAAGGACTCGACGAATTCTTCCAACGGGACGCCGTATTGGAGACCCAGGGAGATCGCAATGGCAAAGCCGTCCATCAGACTGCGGAAGGCGGACCCTTCCTTGTGCATATCGATGAAAATCTCGCCGAGGTGGCCGTCCTCGAACTCGCCCGTCCGCAGGTACACTTTGTGACCGCCGACGACAGCTTTTTGGGTGTAGCCCTTTCGCCTCTGGGGAAGGCGGCGACGTTCGCCGCGCTGGCCCTTTTCGGCGATCATGCGTTCGATCGTCTCGCGGGCCATTTTCTCGGCCATCGCCGCGACTTGCGTGGCGCTCGGCTGGTCTTCGTAGGCTTCAGCCTCGTCTTCGATGGCCATCGCTGAAAGCGGCTGCGACAACTTGGAGCCGTCGCGATACAGGGCGTTGGCCTTGAGCGCGAGCCGCCAAGACAAGGTGTAGGCCTCTTTGCAGTCCTCGACGGTGGCCTGACGGGGCATGTTGATGGTCTTGGAGATAGCGCCCGAAATGAACGGTTGGGCCGCGGCCATCATGTGGATATGACTTTGCCAGGACAGGTAGCGCTTGCCGAGCCGGCCACACGGTGTGGCGCAATCGAAGACCGCGAGGTGTTCGTCTTTCAGATTCGGGGCCCCTTCAAGGGTCATCGCGCCGCAGCAATAGGTGTTCGCGGCATCGACCTCAGCCGCTGTGAAGCCCAACTCCTCGAGCATGTCGAACGCGGGATCGTCGAGGCGCGCGGCATCCAGGCCCAAGGCGTCGACACAGAAGGTCTCGCCAAACGTCCATTTGTTGAAAACGAACTTGATGTCGAACGCATTAGTCAATGCTTCTTCGACTTTTGCCAAAGCCTCGTCGGTAAAGCCCTTTGCGCGCAGCGCCGCATGATTGACGCCCGGGGCGTCCTCGAGCGTGCCATGTCCGGTGGCATAGGTGATGATGGCGTCGATCTCGCCTTCGCTATAGCCCAAGACCTCTAGGGCTTCAGGAACCGAGCGGTTGATGATCCGGAAGTACCCGCCGCCAGCGAGCTTCTTGAACTTCACGATGGCGAAGTCCGGCTCGATGCCTGTGGTGTCGCAATCCATGAGCAACCCGATCGTGCCGGTTGGCGCGATGACGGAGGATTGCGCGTTGCGGAACCCGTTCTTCTCGCCCAACTCCAGGACCCGGTCCCAGGCCCGCGCCGCGGCAGCCGCAAGGCCTGGTTCCGGCACGTTGTCGATGTCGAGCGCGACCGGCAGGGTCGCGAGGTCTTCGTAGCCGTCGGTTTCTCCGTGGGCGGCCCGCCGGTGATTGCGCATGACCCGAAGCATCGATGAGGCGTTGTCGTCGCAGCGCGGAAAAGCGCCCATCTCGCCGGCCATTTCGGCCGAGGTCGCGTAAGAAACGCCGGTCAGCAGGGCGGAGATGGCGCCGCACAGCGCGCGACCCTGGTCGGAGTCGTAGGGCAGGCCACTGGCCATCAAGAGGCCGCCGATGTTGGCGAACCCTAGACCCAGCGTCCGGTATTCGTAGGAAAGCTGCGCGATTTCCTTGGACGGGAATTGCGCCATCTGCACCGAAATCTCGAGAACCATCGTCCACAGTCGGACGGCGTGTTCGAAACCTTCGACGTCAAAGCGGCGGTCCTCATGGCGAAACGTCAGCAGGTTCAACGAGGCTAGGTTGCACGCGGTATCGTCAAGGAACATGTACTCGGAGCACGGATTTGAAGCCCGAATGTCCCCGCCCGCGGGGCAGGTGTGCCAGTCGTTGATCGTGGTGTGGTATTGCAGCCCAGGATCGGCGCTCTGCCATGCGGCCATGGCAATCTGGTCCCATAGCTCACGTGCCTTGATGGTCTCGGAAACGTCGCCATCGGTCCGCCGGATCAGATCCCAATTGCCGTCTTGTTCGACCGCTCGAAGGAAGTCGTCGGTGACGCGCACGGTGTTGTTGGCGTTTTGCCCGGAAACCGTGAGGTAAGCCTCCCCATCCCAGTCGGTGGTGTAGGTCGGAAACTCGATTTCGTCATAGCCTTGTTTCGCGAATTCGATGACGCGTTGGATGAAGTTTTCCGGGATCATCGATTTGCGGGATTCGATGATCGCCTTCTTCAGCGCCGGGTTGTCGTTGGGGGTGAAACGCCCGTCGCCGGTGACCGCATGGCAGGCCTTGATCACCGCATTGAGGTGTTTTGCTGTTAACTTAGAACCTGAGACAAGTGCGGCAACCTTTTGTTCTTCCAGGGCTTTCCAGTTCACAAAGGCTTCGATGTCCGGATGGTCCGCATCCACAACGACCATCTTCGCGGCGCGCCGCGTGGTCCCGCCGGATTTGATCGCGCCGGCCGCGCGATCGCCGATCTTGAGGAAGCTCATCAACCCGGACGACTTCCCGCCACCCGACAGCGACTCGCCTGAGCCGCGCAGCGCAGAGAAGTTGCTGCCGGTGCCCGAGCCATACTTGAAGAGGCGCGCTTCACGGGTCCACAGATCCATGATGCCGCCTTCGTTCACCAGGTCGTCCTGGATGCCCTGAATGAAGCAAGCATGCGGCTGCGGGTGCTCGTAGGCCGACTCGGAACGTTTCAGGTCGCCGGTACGGAAGTCGACATAGAAGTGCCCCTGGGCAGGCCCGTCGATGCCATAGGCCCAGTGCAGACCGGTATTGAACCATTGTGGCGAGTTCGGGGCACCCATCTGTTGCGCCAACATGAAACGCATTTCGTCAAAGAACGCGCGCGCGTCGTCCTCGCCGTCGAAATAGCCGCCCAACCAACCCCAATAGGTCCAGGTGCCGGCGAGCCTATCGAAGACCTGTTTCGCCGAGCTTTCGTGGGAAAACCGCTCGTCCTCGGGCAGATTCGCCAGCGCCTTTTCATCGGGCACGCTGCGCCACAGCCAAGACGGAACCGTGTTCTCCTCAACCTTCTTCAGGCGCGCCGGGATGCCGGCCTTGCGGAAGTATTTTTGCGCAATGATGTCGCTGGCGACTTGAGACCAATCGGCGGGGACTTCGACGTCCTTCATCTGGAAAACCACTGATCCGTCAGGATTACGGATCTCGCTCATGGTCTTTCGGAATGCCATGCCGTCGTAGGGTGATCCTCCATTCGCGGTGAAGAAACGTTGAACGCGCATACCCTGTTCCCCTCATTGCCAATCCGGCAGAATCGCCAGAAGCCATTGAATTCGTTCTGAAATCTCTGCGAAGGGCGGCCCGTAAACCCAGAGTTTGTGCCTCCCCAAGTAGGGGACACAAGATATTGTTGCCCTAGGGATCGGTCAACCATATTTTGGGTGCCGTCGTCCCTTTGACACCATAGGAGGTGTTTTGTGGATAACTTTCTTGCGTCGCGCGTATCGGAAAAGAAGCGCCGACCCATGCGCGCCACGCGCGGGGTCACCTGTGGAGAAAATGTGGATAACCTTCTCTGGACGGTTCTAGGCAAGCGGTGCAATAGTCCCGCACGATTTCACTCAATGACCAGCGCTGGTGACCTTCTGTGCGTCTGACATCGTTAATTTCCTTCGTCTTCGACTGGTGGCACCGGGCCACTTGGGGCACCTGGATTTTCACCTTCCGGCGCGGCCAATTTGTCGGCCAAGACGCCACCGGCAACCAGTACTACCAGGAGCGAGGCAAGCCCGAGGTCGGGCGCTACCACTGGGAGCGCCGTCGCCGCTGGGTCATCTACGCTGATCTGGCCGAGGCATCGAGGGTCCCACCGGAATGGAACGCTTGGCTCCAGCACAACGCCGCCGAGCCGCCGACGGATCCCACGGCCGATCACGCATGGGAGCAGCCGCACGTGCCCAACATGACGGGCACTGCAGGCGCTTACCGGCCCGCGGGCCACGTTTTGGGTGCGGGCAGTCGCAAACCGGCCTCTGCCGACTACGAACCTTGGCAGCCGAATTAAGTTTGGGGGACCTAGCATGAAGGGAAACCTATTCGAGGCACTGATCGGTGCGGTGGTCTTGGCCGTCGCGGCCGTTTTCCTGGTCTTTGCGTTCTCCGCCACCGATGTGGGCGCGGTCGACGGCTACGAGGTGACGGCGACTTTTGATCGTGTCGATGGCGTCAATGCCGGCGCCGATGTTCGGATGAGCGGCATCAAGATCGGTACCGTGACCAAACTAGAACTCGACCCCCAAACATTCCTCGCTCGGGCGACGCTCAACATCGCGAGCAATGTCAAGTTGCCCAGCGACTCCTCGGCGGAAATCACGACCGAAGGGCTCCTTGGCGGCAAATACATGGCGATCGTGCCGGGCGGTGCGGAGGACATCATTCCCGACGGCGGTCGCATTCAGTTCACACAGTCCTCGATCAGCCTCGAGGGGCTGATCGGACGCTTCGGCTTCGGATTGGGCGACAGCGAGTCCGACGAAAGTACCGACTAATGGACCGTCCGACGCTTCGGCAGGATCCTGCGCAAGCCTGGGACCCCAAAGTTTACGCTACAAATGCCCGATTCGTCGCCGACCTCGCCGGCGCGGTTGTGGACCTCCTTGCGCCGCAGCCAGGCGAGCGGATTCTCGACCTTGGGTGCGGTGACGGCGCGCTCACCAAAAAGATAGCAGAGGCCGGTGCGGAGGTGTTGGGAGTAGACGCCAGCGAAAATCTGGTCCGTGCGACGCAAGACCTTGGCCTGTCTGCGCAAGTGGTGAACGGACACCACCTTGAGTTTTCCCAAGAGTTTGATGCCGTCTTTTCCAACGCAGCGTTGCATTGGATGCAAGATCCCGAAGCCGTCATCGCGGGGGTGCGCCGCGCTCTCAAGTCGGGCGGCCGGTTCGTCGCGGAATTCGGTGGGGCCGGCAATGTGGCCAAACTCGTCGCCGCAATCAACGAAGAGCTGACGCAGCGCGGGCAGCCTGGGCTCAAGGGTCATCCTTGGTACTTCCCGACGCCCGACGCTTATCGAGCCCTGCTTGAAGGCCACGGATTTCGCGTCGAGCAGATCGGTCTGATTGATCGCCCAACAAAATTGCCGGGCGACATCGGAGGGTGGCTCGACACCTTTGCCGATTCGTTTCTCCGCGTCCTTGAGCCGGGTGACCGTGCCGCCGCGCGGGATGGCATCGTCGAGCGGCTGCGCGATCGTATTTGCGACGAGGACGGTGTGTGGTGGGCCGACTACGTGCGGCTGCGGTTCAAGGCATTTCTGGAGTACTGATTCAACGGCTCGCGCTAGGCGTGGTCGCTTTCGTGCTGGCCACCCTGCCGGCGCTTGCGCAAGAACGACCGGTTGCGGTGTTGCGCGCCTTGGACAAGGTCACGGCGCGGGTATCGACGATCTCAGCACCGGTCGGTCGCGAGGTGCGTTTCGGCACGCTCCGCATTCTTGTCCGGACTTGCAAAAAGCGTCCGCCAGAGGAACCCCCCGAAACGAGTGTCTTTTTGGAAATACTCGATCTACGCCCGCGCGGTGCCCCCCAGCGGGTTTTTACGGGCTGGATGTTTGCCTCCAGCCCGGCGCTGTCGGCGATGGAGCATCCGACCTACGACGTATGGCCGATCGACTGTAGAGCGCCTTCGCCGCCGCAATCTTCCGGCAACGAGTAAAAATCCGCCTCACGCCGCATCGCGGCGGCAAGCTGCGCGTGATAGGCCTCGCGCGGTATTTCAATCGCACCGAATGTGGCGAGGTGGTCCGTCACAAACTGGGTGTCTAGCAGCATGAAGTCGCCGGCGCGGAGGCGCGCGACGAGATGGGCCAACGCGACCTTGCTGGCATCGCTCTCGTTGCTGAACATGCTTTCGCCAAAAAAGGCGCCGCCGAGCGAGACACCATAGAGCCCCCCTACCAAGTCACCCTCTGGATTCCACGCCTCAACGCTGTGGGCGTGGCCGACCTTTGCGAGGCCTGTATACAGCGTGATGATCTCGTCGTTGATCCAGGTTGTCTCACGGCCTCGGGCCGGCGCCGCACATGACTCGATCACCTGCACAAAGGCCTTGTCGATGGTGATTCGGAAGATGTCTTGGCGGATCGTGCGTGCCAGTCGGCGCGACACATGAAACCCATTCAGGGGCAAGACGCCGCGGCTATCGGGGTCGATCCAATAAAGTGTTGTATCGCTTCTGTCTTCCGCCATCGGGAAGACGCCACTCGCGTAGGCGCGCAGAAGGATCTCAGGGGTCAGTTTCATCAGCTCAAGGAGTCGATGTACTTCTCCAACCAGTGGATGTCGTAGGTCCCGTCCATGATGTCTTTGTTCTCGATGAGGTCGAGGTGGAGCGGGATCGTGGTATCGACGCCGTCGATCACGAATTCAAGCAACGTTCGCCGCAACCGCATGAGGCATTCGTTGCGATTGGCCCCGTGGACGATCAATTTGGCGACAAGGCTGTCGTAGTAGGGCGGAATCGTGTAGCCGTCATACAAGCCCGAATCGACGCGCACGCCAAAGCCGCCCGGCGCATGGAAACGTGTGACCTTGCCGGGATTGGGGGCAAAGGTCTTCGAACTTTCGGCGTTGATCCGGCATTCGATCGCATGGCCGTTGATCTGGACATCTTCCTGCCGAATGCTCAACGGTGCGCCGGAGGCGATCCGCAGCTGTTCGCGGACCAAATCGACGCCCGTGACCATTTCGGTGACCGGGTGCTCGACCTGGAGCCGAGTATTCATTTCGATGAAGAAGAACTCACCGTTCTCGTAAAGGAATTCGATTGTGCCGACACCGCGGTAGCCAAGTTCGCGGATCGCATCGGCCACGCGCGTGCCGATCTCGTTGCGCGCTTTTGCGTTGAGCGCAGGCGAGGGGGCTTCCTCGAGAATCTTTTGATGCCGCCTCTGCATGGAGCAATCGCGCTCACCGAGATGGATCGCATTGCCGTGTGAATCGCCAACGACCTGGATCTCGATGTGGCGTGGCTTTTCCAGGTATTTTTCCATGTAGAGCGTATCGTCCCCGAACGCCGCCTTGGACTCGGCCCGCGCCGTCGACAACACTTCCGACATCTCGCTTGCCGAACGCGCGACTTTCATGCCGCGACCACCGCCGCCCGCGGCAGCTTTGACGATCACCGGAAAGCCGATTTCGTGCGCAACTTTTAGTGCGTTGACATCGTTCGTGATGGCGCCATCAGAACCAGGGACCACCGGGATGCCGAGGCGTTTGGCGGTCTCTTTGGCGACAACCTTGTCGCCCATCAGGCTGATGTGTTCCGAGGTCGGCCCGATGAACGTAATGCCATGGGCCTCCACGATCGACGCGAATTTGGCGTTCTCGGACAGAAACCCATACCCCGGATGGATGCCGTCGGCTTCGGTAATCTCGGCCGCAGAAATGATGGCGGGGATGTTGAGGTAGCTTTCGGTCGCATTGGGCGGCCCGATGCACACGGCTTCGTCGGCCAACCGCACATGCATTGCGTCTGCATCGGCGGTCGAGTGCACGGCCACCGTGGCAATGCCCATTTCGCGGCAAGCGCGCAGAATGCGAAGCGCGATCTCGCCGCGATTGGCGATGAGGACCTTTTCGAGCATT